>NZ_JZRH01000015.1:0-132688 GCF_000963985.1 Pantoea sp. BL1
ACAGACTCACAGACTCACAGCCTCCCTGGCTAATCCATATTCTCTGCTGTCACAATTCGCAGTTCTACGCGGCCGTCCCGATACAGATCGGGTTCAAATCCCTGTTCCAGATGTCTTATCAACAGGTCGGTGGCCAGCACGGCATGCTGGCGAGCATTCTGATCCAGCGTGTAGGAGAGCGCGCCAGTTTGCAGCAGGTCTTTCGTCACATCATACAATTCGTGTGTGATGTAGCAGCAGCGGCCGAGCAACTGGTGTTGCTGCAATACAGCACTGATATCGCTGTTGTTGTCGCCAGAGTTATACAAACCGACCACATTGCTTGATTGCTGTAACGTGTGATTCAGCAGCGAACGGATTTTGTGCCGTTCATCTTCCCCCGCTAATACTTCACGCAACTGTAACCAGGGAGCACGTTGGGTGATGGCATCACGAAAACCTGAAATACGTTGGATATGTGCGCTGAAATCAAAACGCCCGCTAACCATGATCACATCCCCCTTGTGAGGCATAGTCTGGCTCATTAATAAGCCTGCGGTACGTCCTGCCTGATATTGATTTATTCCAACATGACAGAATCGATGTGAATTGGGTAAATCTGAAACCAGCGAAACCACCGGGACACCTTTATCTTTACACCGGGATAAGGCGTCATGAATAACGGGATAGTCATGCCCATAAACAATAATACCGTCGCGCAACTCACCGCTTTTTTTTATCTTTTCCGCCAGTTTTTCCGGTGGATTTTCCGTCACCAATGTACGAAATAATTTTATTTTACGATAACCCAGTCGATCGGCAATGTTGGCAAATTCATCGGCTAATTGCTGAAAAAACCAGGTGCCATTACTGCTCAGGAATACCTCAATCTGCCAGGGATGCTGTGTATCATCCGGCAGTAAACGCTGCAACCCAGCCTGACGTGCGGCACGCAAGACTTTGCGCACCGTTTCAGGACGAACGCCGCCACGCTCATTCAGTACGCGGTCAACCGTTGCGATCCCAACCCCGGCCAGTTCAGCCACTTTAATCAGGGTGAGTTTTTTCATGATGCTTCAATGCCCCAGTAAAATTCATGTCCAATATTTCAACAACGCAGAGTGCGCTTCAGGTCACAACTGGGCGTCTATTTTCGCCGTATTATGCGCAACATCTCGTGACTGGCAAGATGTTAAATGTTGCGGGACGAAACCATACTCTACATCTTCCAGCGCGGCTTATTAAAAACTTCAATGATGGGAAACCATCAAAAAAAACCTTTCAAAGCGAAGGGGGAGTCATTACTCTTTGCTGCGTTGTTAATATTTAATTAATTACGTAATTTGAATGTAAAAACTTACCTCAGTATTTATCTAATAAAAGCCCACAGGGCAACGTCAGTATTTATCCAATAAACCTTATTTATATGGCTCAATGCCAGGCACAAATACGTCTGTTATTTGACCTGGTTTGCAATGTGAAAGCAGGGAAAACATGAAACGCAGAGAATTTCTCACTTCCATCACCGCATTGGGAGTGGCTTCCACGATCCCGACATTGGCACAAGCCGATGTGGTGACGGGTGGCCAGCCCTGGGAACCCGGCAAAGTCCAAACGCCGCCCGCACCGCCGAGAAAAGGGGGGCTGCAATATCTCACTCAGCATGAATTTGACACGGTAGGCGCCATCGCTGAACGATTTATTCCAGCCGATGAAACCAGCCTGAGTGGCAAAGAGGCAGGGTGCGCCATTTTTATTGATCGGCAACTCGCGGGCGATTACGGCAACGCAGTGGCGATCTACCGTTTAGGCAAATTCGTCAAAGGCACCGCTGAGCAGGGGCCGCAATCTCCGCTGACGCCTGCACAACGCTATCGTCTGGGCATTGCTGCGCTGGATAAAGCCCTCCAGCAACAATATGGCAAAGACTTCCTCTCACTCAGTGGTGATCAGCAGGATCAGGTGCTGACCGCAATGGAGCAGAACAGCCTCGATCTCGGTGAGGAAGTTGAAACCAAAGTGTTCTTTGAACTGTTGCTGCAGAACGTGCGTGAGGGCTTCCTGTCTGACCCGATTTATGGCGGCAACAAAGACATGACCAGTTGGAAAATGATTGGCTTCCCTGGCGCTCGCTACGACTTCCGCGATCTGCTGCCGAAAAAAGGACAGAAGCTCAACATCATTCCTACCAGCCTGATTGATAACACCCTTTAATTTGTTTGCTGAGCAATAAACTATGAATAACGTCCGTCCAAAAGCTGATGTCGCCATCGTCGGCCTGGGGTGGTGCGGCTCTTTGATCGCCGAAGAGCTGACCCGCGCAGGTCTGAATGTCGTTGCCATTGAACGTGGCCCGTGGTTTGAAACCGCGACAGATTTTCCCCCCTCGGTTGATACCGATGAACTGCGTTGGGATACGCGCCGCAGTATGCTGCTGCCGCCCGCCGTCGAAACCACCACTTTCCGTAATAACATCACGCAAACGGCCCTGCCAACGCGCGAGTGGAACCTGAATGAACTGGGTTACAACGTGGGAGGCTCGGGCACTCACTGGGCTGGGATGGCATGGCGTTTTACGCCGTTCGATTTCGAGCCTTACAGCCAGACAGTGAAGCGTTACGGAAAGCAGCAGATTGCCAAAGGGGTGATTCTGCAAGACTGGGGAGTGACTTACGACGAGCTGGAACCGTTTTACGATCGCTTTGAAAAGATCGCCGGCGTGTCAGGCAAGGCCGGTAAGCTGAACGGCGAAGTCATTGAAGGCGGCAACCCTTACGAGGGTAACCGTTCAAGCGAATACCCTTTGCCTGCGCTGGAGAGTATGCGTCTGACGGATATTTTTGCTGAAGGCGCGAAGAAGATCGGCTTGAAACCCTTCATGGTTCCCGCTGGCCAGGCGTCACGCGCTTACGTTAACCCACTGGGTGTGCGTATGGGGCCTTGCACCTATTGCGGTTACTGCCTCTACTACGGCTGCGGTAACTTCTCAAAATCCAGCCCTAACGCCTGTGTCATCCCAGCGTTAATGCAACGTGATAACTTCACGGTGTTAACGGACTCCGCGGTGGTTCGCGTCAATAAAGCGGAAGACGGTAAAACCGCCACCGGCGTGACCTACCTCGATAAGAACAAGAAAGAGTGGGTACAGCCTGCAGACATCGTGATCTTGTCCGCCTTCCAGATGCAAAACGTGCGCCTGCTGCTGCTGTCCAAAATTGGCGTGCCTTACAATCCGGTGACCAAAACCGGCGTGGTAGGGCGTGCCTATAGCTTCCAGACGGTATCGGGTGCAGCGATCCACTTCAAAGATGAAAATCTGAATCAGTATATCGGTGCCGGAGCCCTCTCTTCGCAGGTGGACGACTGGAACGGCGATAACTTTGACCATAGCGGTCTGGGCTTTATCGGTGGCGCAGGGATCCTGGTGGTGGCGCGTGGCGCGCGTCCTATCGGCAATGCCGATGCACTGCCACCGGGCTCGCCACGCTGGGGTAAAGATTGGAAGAAGGCTTATACCCACGCGTTCCAAAACACGACCTTTATCTTCGGCCAGGGCACCAGCTTCTCGCACGAAGATTACTATCTTGACCTCGATCCTGAGTACAAAGATGACAACGGCAATGCATTGTTGCGTGTCACTTTTGACTACAACGACAATGACCGCCGCTCGGCGAAATTTATCGAAGAGAAGAGTGTGGAGATCGGTAAGGCCATGGGCGCTGAAATCGTCATTGGCACTAACTCTGCCTCGGGCGCGTACTCACCGTACAACTTTGCCAGCGACCACACCATTGGCGGAGCGGTCATGGGCAGCGATCCAAAAACCTCGGTGCTTAACCGCTACCAACAGTGCTGGGATGCACACAACGTGTTTGTACTGGGGGCTTCCTCTTTCCCAAACAACGCCGGTTATAACCCAACAGGCACCATTGGGGCGCTGAGTCTGTGGACGGCGAAAGCCATTATTGAACAGTACCTGAAAAACCCAGGTCCGTTGGTGAAGGTGTGAGATGAAGAAAACCAAACTGATTGCGGGCGTAGCAGTGATCGCTGCGGCCGTGGCAGCGGGCATGCTGTGGATGAACGGCGACACCTCTGCGGATGATGTCGCCAGCAACAACGTACTCACCAGCCAACCGCCAACTGCGACAGACAGTGCCGCGATTGAACGTGGACGTTATGTGGCGATTGCCAGTGACTGCACGGCTTGTCATACCATGCCGGAAAGCAAACTGCCGCTGGCCGGGGGCTACTCCATCAGCACCCCCTTCGGCGGCATTTATGCCAGCAACATCACGCCGGATAGCGAAACCGGCATCGGTAGCTGGACGGAGCGTGATTTCTTCCGCGCAGTGCGTCACGGTAAGGGTAAAGAAGGGGAGCACCTTTATCCTGCGATGCCCTACAACGCTTATGTGAAGCTGACGGATCAGGATATGCACGATCTGTGGATGTACCTGCGCTCGGTGAAGCCGATTCACTATCAGGTGCCGGAAACCAACCTGGGCTTCCCGTATAACATTCGTCTGGCGATGATGGGCTGGAACCTGCTGTTTTTCCGCAACGCAGGTTTCCAGATAGACAGCAGTAAAAGTGCTGAATGGAACCGAGGCGCTTATTTGGTGGAAGGGCCAGAACACTGTGCCGCCTGCCATACCGCGAAGAATCTTATTGGCGGTGACAGCAGTGATTATCTGCAAGGCGGCAATCTGGGTGAATGGCATGCCCCCGATATCACACCAAACCCGCACACCGGTATCGGAAGTTGGTCTGAGCAGCAGGTGGTGGATTACCTCAAGCTCGGCAGTAACCATGTGGCGGTCGCTTCAGGCCCGATGGCGGAAGCTGTGACTAACTCCACACAACACTTAACCGACGCTGATTTGCGCGCAATTGCGGTGTATCTCAAGCAAGTGCCGGCATCGACCACGGCGTTGCCGCAACCGTTACCGATGGATAATGGGCAAATGAAGATGGGTGAAAATGTCTATTCAGCCAACTGCACTGCCTGCCATAACAGCGACGGCAAAGGGATCCCCAACCTTGCCGCCAGCCTGGCAAATAACCCTGGCCTGCTAGCGGATGATGCCTCTTCCATCATCACGACGGTGTTGCAGGGCGGGCGCGGCGCGGTGACTACGGGAAATCCAACCAGTGGAGCCATGCCTTCATTTGCGTGGAAACTCTCGGACGAGCAGGTGGCCGCAGTGGCGACTTACCTGCGTAACAGTTGGGGCAATGCGGCTAAACCGGTGACAACGGATGAAGTGGCAAAAGCACGTGCGCAATTGAAGTTACCCGCGCAGATGCCAGCACGTTAAGTTAACTCACTCACCAGGGCTGCTATTTCTCAAAGAATAGCAGCCCTTTTTGTTGCCTGATGTTCAGCAGGACAGCCATTAACAACAGGGTAATTGCATCTGAGGCATGTCAAATTCAAGTTTTGTAATTAACTTAATCACGTCCGATTTTAATTTCTACTAAGGTGTACAACTTAAATTTCCGTGTACAAATATGTTGGTTAATTCGTGTTTAGTTATTTATTTTAGAATCTAAATTGATCATTAATATATAAAGGAAAAATGCCGGATAAGCGAAGCGGCAAATGGCGCACGATTGATCAAGAAGTGATCGATTTTTTGTAGTTAGCAACGAAAATAACCCTCCTGACGTAGCGAATTTTGCATTTAAGCGAAGCGCTAATACGCGTCAGGAGAGTGTTGTGATAAAGGCTAGCGAACGTAACCCTGTGTTGAATTAATGATAGTGTTATTTCCGGCGGCTGATCTTTCCTCCCTTCCGGCCTGCTTCAACGGCGCGGTTCGGATCGTTTTTAAAATTGCCGCCACTTACCTGACCGCCTTTGCGGCCTGCTTCAGCGGCACGCTCCTTGTCCTCGGCGAAGTTCCCTGTGCCCCCACGACGTTGCGTCTTTTTCTCTTCCTCTTCAGGATGCTTGTTAGGGTCCGTCATGCGTTCTCCTCATTATATTTGTACCAACATAAAGCAAAAATAAATGTAGCGTTGTTTTTACCATAATCAAGTCAGGATTAATCTTAAGTTTTATTATTTTGCAGACTGATTGTTTAAGGATAAGTCGATTTTTGTTTATAAGCAGATGAAACTCACATGAATGATGATTGTTAGCGCACTTTAGATGTTGAGTAAAGCGTGGCGTGCGGTTAAATATAAGCGAAGCGGTAAGGTCGTGATATTAATCATCCCTCTCAGTTTTGAGTTGAGCGGCTTGCGCCAGGGGGCTTACTTGCTACGTTTAATTAAGGTGATTGTTAGGTCGTTAATTAACGCTTCGCTTATTTCCAGATAATTCCATGAGCGAAGGTGTTGAATCGGTTAGCTTGCTAAGCAACTGCATACCATCCCCAAAGGTAGTTCATTAACAGCACATCAACCAGGAGTGAATGAATGACGAGGGAATCTGTTTATCTGGATTGGCTACGTGATGCACACGCGATGGAGAAACACGGTGAAATGTTATTAAAACAGGCGATGGAGCGTCTCGACAGTGATTCTGCAATCGGGAGTCACATCGCGCATTATCTTGCGCAATCACGCGCACAGCAGTTGCAGGTGAAAGACGTTCTGAAATGCCATGACGAGGGTTGGTCGGCATTAAAAGAGGCATTAGGTCGCCTGTCTGTGGTGGGGCAGGCCGCAAGCGATATGCTGCGTGTTGAGCAGGGCGCGCGGATGGCCGTCAGCGTCTATGTCTTTTGTAGTTATAAACTTGCCACTTATACCACGTTAATTGCTGCCGCCAGACAGGCTGGTGACAGTGAAGGCGTGGATATTTTTCAGCGCATCTTGCAACAGGAAGGGCAAATGGCGGACAGGCTGCTTGCAGACTTGCCTGAAGCGGCCAATGAATCGATAGACTTACTCGCGATTAGTGAAGCATCAAGCGTGGTGTAGCGTTTTCTCTGGGTGGCCTGCTGGCTGCCCGCAGAGAAAATATTTTGCCTTATTAATGTTTGCACGTTAACAGCAATTGCATAAGCTGCATTAAAAAGCCGTTACGTTTATCCAAACGTAAGATCAACCTGCCCAAAGTCAGTTTAATAAGTAAAGCACATTGATCACTCATGTGACTATTATTGCCAACAATTTAATATAACTGATCAAATTGTCTATTTTCGCTATTCCACAGGAAGTGAATTGTCTTTCACGAGTAAGTTATATTTAAGTAAAAGCATTAAGGTTAGTGAGCATGCTGACGATAACAGCAGGGATGCTGCCGATGAGAACGCGGAGCGTCTCCATTTCTTTGTTTTAATAACACCTGGATTTCATGACTCACTAATAAAAATCATTGAGGTTTCTAAATGGACATAGTTCAAGGATTTTCACGTAATATTAAATTGCGCAGCAAACTCATTATTTCTTCACTCATCAATATCGGTATGCTGCTTTTGGTTGCGGTACTGGGTTTAAATTCGCTGTTTATGGCACAAACCGGCGTCAACGGTATGATGAAAGATGATTACCCAACCATTGCGTTGGGCAATCAGTTGATCGATGAGATTAACACCACCATTCAGCGACAGGCTTTGCTGCTCAGCCCAATCAATGCGGAGCGCCGCAGCACCATCATGAATGAGCTTCAGGGGGCGACCGGGCAAATTACGGAGATTTATCGTCAACTGCATGCACTGGCAACAGATGACGATTCTATTGCTTATCTCAAAATTCTGGATGATAAACGCAAAGCTTATTTAGAGGGCCGCAATGAATTTTTGCAACTTGCGAGCCAGGACCCTAATAAAGCGCTGGATTATTATCTGACAGCATTGGCGAGTAAACAGAAGGACTACACGGGTGAAGTGCAGCGTTTTATTGCACTGCAAGAGCAGCAGATGAACGGCTCCTACACACATTTTATGGATTCCTACCACACCACTAAAATTTCAATGGTGGTGATCTTTTTTGCGGCGGTTATTCTTTCTGCATTGATTGGCTGGATTATTATCCAATCCATTACTGTGCCATTAAATAATGTGATTGCGTTTTTAGGCCGCGTTGCTGATGGCGATCTCAGTACGAATTTCTATGAAAAACGTAAAGACGAAATGGGCCAGTTAATAAACGCTATTCAGCAGATGCAGGATAAAATGTCGACCATTGTCAGTCATATTCGTATCAGCGCAGAGCAAATCTCAGGAGGTGCCAGCGAAATTATGTCGGGGACGCATGATTTGGCCGCGCGCACTGAAGAACAAGCCAGTTCGGTTGAGCAAACGGCAGCATCGGTTGAAGAATTTACCGCCACCATTAGCAACACGCGCAATAACACCCACTTTGCTGCCGATCTGTCTGAAAAGGCGGAAAGCGCCGTGGGGCAGAATGCCACCATGATGAACAATGTGTCGACCAAAATGGCTGAGATCCATGATTCCGCAGGCCGCATGGCAGACATTATCAATCTGATAGATTCGATTGCTTTCCAGACCAATATCCTGGCGCTCAATGCGGCTGTTGAGGCGGCACGAGCAGGGGAGCACGGTCGCGGTTTTGCGGTCGTCGCGCAGGAAGTGCGTGCGCTGGCACAGAAAACCGCCACCTCATCGCATGAGATTCGTCATCTGATTGAGGAGTCCTCCACGCGCATCGTTGATGGCCGTGACATGGTGGCGGATGCCAACAAACTGATGTCGGAAATGATGAACAACGTGGTGAACATGAAGGAAGTGCTGTCACAGATTAACCAGGCCAGTACCGAACAGGCCGATGGCATCAGTCAGATCAACACCGCCATCAGCCAAATCGACATCACGACACAACAAAATGCCTCGCTGGTGGAGCAATCCCTGGCCGCTTCCGCCATGCTCAGCGAGCAAGCGACAAATATGGTGAACAGCGTCAGTGTGTTTACCTTGCGTCATAGCGCATAACAACAAGTGACAGGCGGCCTGAAGGTCGCCACTACGGTAGATTCTCACTATTTAAGACGGGCGCCTGATCAAGCAACCATTGAAGCAATAGCTTGATGTTGGGCGCTTCCTGCCGGGTTTTCGGCCACACCAGATAATAACCGTCACCTGTCGCCACCGGCTGGTTAAATGGCAGCACCAGTAAGCCGTTGTTGATCGCCTGATGGCTGAGCAGCAGGTCACCTATTGAAACGCCGTGTCCGCTGATCGCCGCCATCGAGCCCTGTTCCAGAGTATCGAACAGTTTGCCTTGCCACAGATTGATAATCGGTGCATCAGCTACCCCCTGTGACCATCGCAGCCAGTCGCGGCGATCGTGTGAAGGGTGAATCAATTCACAGCTTGCCAGTTGCGTTTGTGCTTGTCGTTTCAGCGCGGGGGCGCAAATCGGAATTAACCACTCCTGAAACAGCAAATGGCACTCGGTGTCTGCACCAAAATGACCGTCACCCAACAAGATGGCGCAGTCAAAAGGTTCACGGGCAAAATCGACTTTGTCGGTGTCCATCCAAACGCTGGTAATCTGCACTTCTGGTGTTGAGTTTTGCTCACGATATGCTTGGAGTACATCCAGCAACCAACGCATGGTCAGTGTCGAAGGAGCCTTGAGACGGAGTTGATGACCCTGCTGCGCGAAGGCGGCGCAAGCTTGCTCTAAAGAGGCAAATCCGACCTGTAATTGTGCCGCGAATACGCTACCCGCAGCGCTGATTACGACCCTGGGCCCTTTACGGATAAACAATTGGCAATCGAACCACTCTTCCAGGGTACGGATGTGACGGCTAATCGCGCCAGGAGTGACGTTGAGTGCGGCGGCGGCCTGGCTAAAAGACCCCAACTGCGCCGCACTGGCAAAGGCGCGCAACGCATAAAGTGGTGGAAGCGTCATAAGGCAAACTCAATGTTGAGTAAAACTCACATTCAACGTCATTTTAAAGCGTTTTTCAACGAACAAACGAAAGGCAATACTGGCGACCTTCGCGTGCGTTTACAGGTCGATGCCATGAATCTCTCACTGCTGCTGGCATATATGCTGGCAATTTTATTGCTGTTAATGACGCCAGGCCCGGTGGTGGCGCTGGTTACGGGCACGGCCGCACGTCACGGTTATCGCCGCGCTTTTGCCACCGTGGTGGGCACTAACGCGGCATCACTGGTGTTGATCGCGCTGGCTGCGCTGATGTTGACGGGGTTGGTTTCGATCAATCCTCGGAGTTTGCAAGTCGCCGGGTTGCTGGGTTCCCTATTTATTGGCGTGATTGCATGGCAAGGCTTACGTGCTGCGACCAGTGCAATCGCCCACCGGCCCGCAGCACAGGGTGGATTGCTGAAAGGCTTTGTGGTGGGCATCTCTAATCCAAAAGATATTCTGTTCTTTGCCGCGCTGTTTCCACAGTTTATCGCCATTACGCCCGATCTTAGCAGCAGCCTGATCACTCTGGCGCTGGTGTGGATGGCCTTCGATTTTGCGGTGCTGGCGTTTTACATCATCACCGTAAAACGCTGGCTGCCGGGTGCACAACAGCTACGCATGGAGCGGGTATCAATGCTGATATTATTGCTGATCGCGCTGGCGGGCGCGTTCTACAACCTGAGGCAGCTGTTGTTGTAGCGTGGTATTGAAGATTTTACCCACAACGCCGATAACGCATAGCGAATTGCTGCATGGAGCAACTTAAAGGGAAAAATAATGAAAAAAGCATTGATAGCGTTAGCGGTTTTAACCCTGGCAGGGTGCGCCAGACCTTATGGATCAGCCGATACCATCATCAATCAGCAAATGGTGACACCGGATGCCAGCAAGAAGCAGACACCGGTTACCGTTACGCGCCTTAAGCAGTTTATTGGTAGTGCCAGCGGCGGATCCTGCAAATTCGTGGTGAACGTGGATGGTCAGGATGTCGCGATGTTGCGTCAAAACCAGTTTGTCACTGCGTATCTGGAAAATGGTCTGCACAAGTTGCGCGTCAGTAATGACTGTTCAGTGATGAGTCTGGGGATGCGCAAGTCGCTGGATATTGTGGCTGACGGCACGCCACAGGAGTACGCCACAGAAGTGGGCTTCTGGGGACAGTACCGCATGTGGCGCACTAAATAAGTTATAAAGCGGAGTGATGCCAATGCCAGCGGCCATCAGGAGCACTTTGTCTGCGGGTATTAGTTGAGCAGCAACTGTGCTTTGTGCCGCTGAAAAACAGCGTGATGCGTCCGCTGACGTAGGCTCTGTGTACTGCGCCATCCCGACAGTTATCGCGGGCGGCGCAGAGGGTGATTCAGCGCATCACTCAGGTTATCGATGAGATGGCGCGTTAAGCATCTGATGCCTGTTTCGGAAATTTATTGCGCAGTTTCTGCAATTTTGCCGGGATATTCATCATACAGAAGGCGTTTTCCTGTCCTTCTTTCTCCCAGAAGTTTTGATGATAGTCTTCGGCTGCGTACCACTCAGCTAGCGGTTCCAGCTTTGTCACCAGCGGCTTGCTGAGTTCGGCAGCGGCACGCGCTATCCCTTGTTCAGCGGCAATACGTTGTGCATCGCTGGTCGGAAACAGTGCGGAACGATAACGTGAACGCACCACGCCGTCTTTGATGTTTTCCTGCGTGGCATCATGCGTAGCGAAGTGGATGTCGAGCAGATCGTCGTAACTGACGAGCGCGGGATCGAACTCGATTTTCACCGCCTCGGCGTGACCCGTGGTGTCGCTGTAAACCTGATCGTAAGTGGGTGACGAGACATGGCCGCCGATATAACCACTTTCCACGCTCAATACACCATGGATGGATTGGAAAATCGCTTCAGTACACCAAAAGCAGCCGCCGGCAAAAATGGCTTGTTCACGCATCAGTCTAAGTTCCGGATAAAAAAGTGACGTTACCTTACACGGCGGTGAAAAGTAACGCCACTGCATTGGCGCATCCTGAATGACTATCAGCGCGGTGAGCCGCACTCAGGCTTCTATTGCTGCGTAATCCCCTGTGCCTTCGGGCCATGGCGTGAGCAAATCGAAGCCGGTCTCGGTCACAGCAATGGTGTGTTCCCACTGCGCCGACAGCGAGCGATCTTTTGTCACCACCGTCCAGCCATCAGATAAAACACTGGTGCCTGCTTTACCAGCATTGATCATGGGCTCGATGGTGAAGATCATGCCTGCCTGCAGCGCAATCCCTGTGCCCGGCGTACCGTAGTGCAGAATCTGAGGCTCGCCGTGATAAATCTCACCGACACCGTGACCGCAATATTCACGCACCACTGAAAATCCGGCTTTCTCCGCCACCTGTTGGATCGCGGCGCCGATATCACCCAAAGTTGCACCGGGTTTGACGACTTTAATGCCCGCCACCATGGATTCGTAGGTGATATCGACCAGACGTTTAGCGCGCACCGACGGCTCACCCACGTAATACATGCGGCTGGTATCACCGTACCAGCCATCTTTGATGATGCCGATGTCGATGTTGACGATATCGCCATTCTTGAGCTTTTTCTCACCAGGAATCCCATGGCACACCACGTGGTTTACCGACGTACAGGTGGTGCGCGTATAGCCGTGATAGCCAATATTGGCGGGAACAACCTTCAGTTCATTGACAATATAGTCATGGCAAATGGCGTCCAGTTCATCTGTGGTCACGCCGGGTTTGACGTAAGGGGTGATGATTTCCAGCACTTTTGCCGCGGCGTGTCCGGCAGCGCGTGCCAGTTCGATTTCTTCAGCAGTATGCAGTTTGATGGTCATTGCGCGATTCCCTGCGTGGTTAATGTAGGCTGGTCAAGCAGCTGCGCTAAATCTGCGCCGCCGTCACGTTCGACACGCATCAACAGGCGTGTTAGTTCCTGAAGGTTGAGGTCAGGATAAAGCTCAGCCAGCATGCCAATCTTCATCCAGTGTTCTGCCTGCGCATTGATGGAACGGCTTAATGCCGTGCTCGCGATACGCAGATTCTCATGCATCAGATCAGAAATTTTTACGATACCCATTATGCGATCCGTATATGAAACATAGACGTTTTGCATATAGGTTACGCTGCGTCCGGATAAGATGGAAGGGGAAATATTGGGAAGTTTGCCGTGACCATGAACAGCATCCCTACCTTTTAGCCGTCTAAGCCTGCTACGGCGTGACAGGATGGCGTGATGTGTGGAGGAAAAGAGGGCAGAGGAAAATAGGGCAGAGGAAAAGATAGACTAAAGGAAAATACCCTGCGAAGCGGCTTAACACTCGTTGCAGAGTAATATCTCTGGATTTCCCCAGAGCAGGGTGCTGAATGTTCGGGATTTGAAACCTTAGCTAAAATAAAATAATCCACGATAGAGGGATTAAGCTAATAATCGAGTCGTATCATTAAGAGAAAATCGGCAGCAACTTAGCGATACGGCAGAAATATATTTTCCGTGACGCATCGCTTATTTGATGGTTTTCTGTGTTTGTTGAAGTTCTGGCAACAGACTGAATTTAATACGCTAATTATTAAACCCTATTAATGAGTGTGCCATTGATAAGATGTCTGGGCAGCCGTAATCCTTGTTTTCAATTAACGCTTCGCTTGAATCAGGTGAAAGATCCCTTTACTCAGTTTTCATGTAAGCTTTTTGTAAAGATATTTCAGCATGACAAAACGTGATGGCGGGCATAGTATGGTGATATTCACCGGTAAATAATGAGCAAAATAGACGCAAAATGGCGGATATTCTCCTTAATGATAATGAAGTTATTCTTTTGAGTTCAGCATTGCTATCCGTACCAATGGAATGGGCGAGTGCAAATGAGCATAACTAACGAATTTAAGCCAGACTGCATCACGCTCCAGGCACTTCGGACGCCGGATATCTGCCGTGACGATGTACTGAGCAAATTCACTGATTTGGTCAGTAAAACGCTGGATGTTCCCAGCAGTTTCATCTCAGTCCTTGACGATGATTTCCAATACATCAAAGCTGCTCACAACTTTAACGTCGGTGAAACGTTGCGTGCCGATTCTTTGTGTCAGTACGTGGTAGAAGGGGATCAACCGCTGGTGGTGCCCGATACCCAACTGGACGCCTGTTTTTCCGTCAATCCTTTTGTTATTGGCGAACCTTTTGTTCGTTTTTATGCGGGCGTGCCACTGAAGAGCCAGGAAGGGCTGGTCTTAGGCACGCTGTGCGTGGTTGATAGCAAACCACACACCTTTAGCGCTGAAAAGCTGGCGACGATGACATTGCTATCACAACTGGTGATTTCCTTTCTGGAAGCCTGGCATTCTGTCGGTTTTACCGATCTGGTTACAGGATTGCCTAACCGACAGCAACTGATTCGAGACCTGCAATCCTTGCGTAATGCGGGTGATAACACACGGTATCGATTGGTGTTGATCGACTGCATCGATATGCCGCGAGCCTATGAGTTGGCGCGTTCGTTGGGCATGGCGCCAGTCGAAGGGCTGCTCAAAGATATGGCAACGTTACTGCCGCTACGTTTGCGTCCCGGCAAAAATGAACTGCTCTATACCGTGGCAACCGGGCGGTTCGCGCTATTAACCCAACAAGAAAGTCCATTGTGCGCCGAGTGGATTGCGCGACGCATGGAAGGCGTACGCGCCGAGATTGGCGAAGGTTTATCGGTCGATTTAGCGACGCATACCGGTGAAACCCTCTTTTCGCCGTCAGAAATTTCCGCTCAGGAAGCGCTGCGTCGAGCCGTTAGTGCCTTGCATGAAGCCATTTGTCGCGGGATCCCGTGTATGAGCTTCAGTGAGAAAAACGATGAGCGGCGTACGGATGACTTTACTCTCGTCAACGATTTGGCCACTGCTGTACGGCACAATCATGGCTTGTATCTGGTGTTCCAGCCGAAAATCTGTCTGAGCAGCGGTTTACCGATTGGTCTTGAAGCGCTGATTCGATGGCGCCATCCCACCCGAGGCGAGCTTTCTCCTTCAGTCTTCATCCCGCTCGCGGAACAAACCACTCTGCTGCAAGAGATCACCGAATGGGTCATTGATAAAACCATTGAGCGTTTGAAGCGGCTCAACGGACAAGGTATCCAGTTGCCTGTCACGGTGAATGTTAGCGTACGCGACTTTAGTCAAGAAAGTTTTGCCGACAGACTCGAAAGTAAGATGATCAAGGCACGCCTGCCGACGAACCTGCTCGGCATTGAGTGCCTGGAAACCGAGCGCATCATCGAAAGCACGGCAGCAATCATTGGCCTGGAAATGTTGAAACTGCGCGGTTTCGGTATTGCGCTGGACGATTTCGGCACCGGCTATAGCAATATCAGTTATCTGCGAAAAATGCCTTTGGATGTGGTCAAACTCGACCGTTCGATTGTCGGCGGACTTGCCACGGACACCGCGTCACGCATCATCACTCGCAGTATCATCGCCATGCTTAAAGAACTGGATTACGTGGTGTTAGCTGAAGGCGTGGAAAATCTTGAGACGCTTGAAGCGTTAAAAGAATTCGGTTGCGATCAGGCGCAGGGGTTCTTTCATTCCCGCCCATTACCTGAAAGCGAACTGGATAATTGGTTGCGCTGGAAATTAGGGTGATACCTCTGTCCTGACGTCATCGGTTCCTGCTTCACCCATTGCCAGTGCACTGGCGCTGGCGGGGTCAAACAGCGACAGACTCTCGATTTGATCAACCATAATGACTTTGCGAAACTCTAAAGCCGATTTGGGTTTTGACATAAAATCAATATCGTGTTCGTGGTACCAGCGGCTGTAATTGTGTTCAACAGCGAGGTTGAGCGTGCGCGCATCGCGATAACCGCTGAGCATCGGTATTAATACAATGTTAGCCGTGCTGGCATATTCGAAAGTGGCGGCATGAATCATGCCAATGTAGATGCGTCGGGATTTTAGCGTTACCCAGGCTAACTCACCTTCTTCCATACACTGCAACAACATCTGCTCAATGCCGTTCGAACGCGACAATCGCTGATAGAGGTCGCGGCGGCTGCTGGCGGTTAATCGCGCGCTACCAGCCCAGTTAGAACGATACACACAAAACAGCAGGGCAAAGGCGAGCATAATCACTACCGGTGCCTGAATACCCAGAAAGCTCCATGTCATAAAATCCACATGCCAGCGGGCGTGTACGAGACTGCTAAGTGCAAACGTGTTGTTGAGTGCTGAAGCGGCGAGTAAGATCAGCCAAACGATCCCCGTTGCAAGCACACCCTGCAAGACGAAAATACAGCCATAAAGCGCAATGAGAAAATAGACATCCCAGCCAAATGACCGTTTTATTTTTAAGCGACTCGACATGTCGCGGCTGGTATACCAATAACCACACACCATCAGCACCATAAATATTGCCGTTCCCATTTAAATACCCTTCAACGTTTTGACATGATGGGAAAAATCGCGTTGCACCTTTGGGCTTAAAGGATTAACCGAAGCGTTACCATCTTCATCAATAATGATTCTGTCGCCTTCCTGAATAGATTCTTTCATATCTTCCTGACTCATGACCTGGAGCAATGACTCTGGGCTGCTAAAGAGGGAAGTAACAAAGTTAATCATGTTAATTTCCATTTTTCTGGGATGAAAACAGTATGGCACAGAGCCAGTTGTTGTTCTGGCTTCTCTCATCATCAAAGGGGATGTTTTTGAGCTTTACAGATTAATCCGGTCATCTAATGTATTTAAGCGAGGCCGCAATCTGGGAAGAGATATTATTACCTGATGTTAATCCCTGATAAAAATTGATTTGTATTGCAAATAATAGACTATAGTTATTAAGAAACTATTAATGAGGTAATTTATGAAAAATCATAACGAAAATGAGCAACGTAATAGTGAAGGTAATACGCACAAAAAGCTACCTGAGGCGGACCTTTATGCAGTGAATGCTCATGAAAAAGCTGATCATCCTGCCAAAGATAATCCTAAAGATCATGGAGAGATCCCTCGTACACGCGATGACAGTAAAGATCACAAACATGATCCTTTTCAGGACAAATAACATGTTTGAAACGGGATTGGATGTTTGCGTACAGCAATAAACCACAGAGTATTAAATAATGTGAGAGGGAGTTACCTCAGCCAGTATGGCATGGCTGAGGTGTGCCTATGATCGGATCAAGGTTCATCTATTCTTGAGACTTTTAGATGAGCATTATCTCCTTTACCAAAGACTTTACCGCTGACTCGCACTTTATCCTCAGCATTGAAGGTTTTTCCCTTAAAAGTAGTGATCGGTGCATCGATATTTACCGTGCCGGAACTGTCTCGGAATTGATAGGTATCGCCTTTAATCTTATGGGTGATGTAGCCTTCAAGCGTGACATACCCACCCTGACGAAAGTCTTTTATCAGCGTCACTGGGGTTTCTGCCGTATCTTCAGAGCCTTTATAACCGGCATCCTCCTTATTTTGTGGCGGTGGCGTTTTACCGGGCTCAAAACCTCCCTTTTCAGCGTGAGCCCCGAAACTCAATGACAACATTAATGCAACCCATGCAGCTTTATGCATATCTCATCTCCTGAGATGAATGTCTAATACTTAAGCCTGGCACAAATGAGGGAGAGTAAACGCAGCCGCAGAGTAATAATTTCATTTTTAAATCTTCTTTAAACGGCGAAAACTGTGGATAAGCAGTAGCTTGAAAGAAAATACCTCGTTTTAATGTGAGGGACATTGTGCACTAAGATTTTAAAACGAGCGATTGATTAGATTTCGTTTTTCAAACTGAGGGCCAGTGATAAACGAAGCATGTAGTTTAGAAAACTCACTTTACTAGTCGCGGTTAGTTTTTAAAAAATATTTTACGCTTGTTTCACATAATCGGTTATTTAGTGCATCGCTTTAATCATCACCTAACTAAACTACCTATACCCAATCAGGGTGAATGGAGGTATGTATGTCAGAACGTCCAGATCCAGATGATGTGAAGCCACTGCCTGGCGACGATTTGCCTTTACCCGATGAAGAAGACGATGAGACTGACGATCGTGGCTTACCTGATGATCAAAAACCCATTATCTGATTCTCAATACAGAGCCGCTGCTGCGGCTCTTTCGTTCTATCTGAAGGTAAGTTTTGTTACAGAACAAAGGTTCAATCATTGGATGATGTATCATCTTTGATGTATTGCCGCATCGCTTCATGCATAGCACGATTACGATCTACCTCAAGTCCGCGCTCTTCATACTCTTTAGCCATGTTAATAATGACTTCATCGTACTTACCTTTGAAGCTAATGTTATTCAACGCAACCTGTTTAATCATCAGTTCGCGCAATACATCGGTTTCAATTTTTAACCGCTGCACGGTTTCCTCAAGTTCCTTTATTCTCTCTTCAGCTGACATCATCGCTCCCTATTAAAGTATGTTGATTAAGCAAGCCACGGTATTGAAATGAATATCGCATTGAAATGCTTATAACTCAAGCCTCTGCTCCTCAGTTTGAATAAGCGAGCCGTAAAGCACAGATGGGAGAGCAATAGCTTATTGTTTGGTTTATATTCACGGCGCATATTTACGACCCGCCTTGATGACGCTGTAGCGCTGGAACCTTTTTATGATGAACATCTTCGCCCTGATTCTGGCCATTGCTGTGATTTTTAGCGGCCTGAGTTGGGCATATAGGCTTTGCGTTGTCTCTCGCGTCAACGTTGAGAAGAAAAAAGCAGAGTCCTCGCTCATGCAGCAGAGCCTATCCAAACGTCTTCCGGGCTGGCTGGATACGCCCGCATCGCTCTTTCCGTTGCTTGTCATCGTGTTACTGGTTCGGGCTTTTGGCTGGGAGCCTTTTCGCATTCCTTCTGGCTCCATGATGCCAACCCTACTCACCGGCGACTGGGTGCTGGCAGACAAGTATTCATACGGGCTGCGAAATCCATTCAATCAGAAAACGCTGCTTTCCACCGGACACCCTCAACGCGGTGACATTGCGATATTTACGTTTCCTCAGGACGAAACGCAGTTGTTCATTAAAAGAGTCATCGGTTTGCCCGGCGACAAAGTGATATTCAATCCAGCCACACAACAGCTCACTGTTTTCCCTTTTTACGAGGACAATCAATCTTGTGCACCTGCGCTAGCCATTGACTATAGTGCGCTCAAAGCGGGCGAATTCGTCGAGACTGCCGGAGCGCATCCGGGCTTCTATGCCAGGCCCATTGGCAAGGAAAAGCCCTCTGAACAGCGTTTACTGATGGGCACTGAAACGCTGGCGGGGGTGACGCATCGCATTTTGCAGAAACCTGAATTTACTGTTTCAGCATCGACGTTTTTCCATCAATCAGGCCATCAGCCTGGAGAGTGGGTGGTGCCGGCGGATAGCTATTTTATGATGGGTGATAATCGTAACAACAGCTATGACAGCCGCTATTGGGGTTTTGTCCCTGAGCCTAATCTGGTGGGCAAAGCGGTGGCGATTGGATTCAGCATGGAAAAACAGGAAGGGCAGTGGCCGACAGGGTTGCGGTTAGCTCGCATCGGGCGGATCCATTAAGAGGAGATGCCAGTCCCTGGCAGAACAAATCCTAAAGCGCTTTACTCAGACTTTGTTGGAGGACGGCGACTTATCTTGCCTCCTTTCCGACCCGCTTCAACGGCGCGTTCAGGATCGTTTCTGAAGTTGCCTCCACTGGCTTTGCCTCCCGCTTTGCCAGCTTCTCTTGCCCGTGCCGGATCGTTAGCAAAATTCCCTGCACCGCCTCTGTAGCTCTGTTGTTTCATAGGAAGACCTCATATCAATGTTCCGTGAGAGATAAGGACTAGCTAGTCACTCCATAATTTTAGTGCGCGACTGCGGCTTCGCCAGCGCGGGATAATTAATATTTTGTAGTCTTTATCGCACAAAAAAAGAAATGTTATCCGATTTAAAATAGCCACTAATCACGATTAAATGATTTTTTAAATTGTTTAAGTAATAAATATGAAAATATTAAATGTTGAAGCCAATTTCTGGGCCGCGCTTGGCTTAGAAAAGCTATTGATATCTGCTGGTTACCAATTCTTATCCTGCACATCTTTATGTGATGCAAAAAAAATATTAATCGATCAATCAATCGAAGTGATGATTATTGAGTTAAAAACCGAAGCGGATGATATTGAATCTTCCTATACGTTTTTACGCCTGTTGCAGGCACTTTATCCTTGTATCCGCGTGTTGGTATTGACTGACATTAAAGATGCCGCGCTGCTTAATTTTCTTGCCCATGAATTTCATTCGGTTTTATTTCTGACAAAAAAAGCCTCATTAGCCAGCATTGTTCAAAACGTCAATATACTCGCTGAGAAGAGACCTCATACCTCAACACGAAGCCGTGTGCCTTCGCTCTCGCTGCAGGAATTTCACATGCTGAAATGGCTTGCCCGATACAGCAGTCAGCAGGACATTGCCTTGCGTGTCAGACTGAATAACAAAACCATCAGTCACTATAAGCGATCGATTTACGCTAAACTGAATTGTGAGAATAATGTTGAGTTTCATCATCGGCTTACGCAATACGGGTTTAATCGAACTCATGTCGATTAATACTTCCACTGACGTTGTCCCTCTCTCATGACACCTGTTATGCCCGGTCAGTAAATGGCGTCTTTTGCCTGAGGCTTGAGAATTCCGGCCCGCAGGAGGAAGATATTCCCCTTTGCCAGGGCCGGGAATAGCCATGCTGATCACTTCCGAAAACACGCGCACTTTTAATACGGATACCCGACTCGCCTGTACGCTGGCGGCCGTGGCGGGCGCGCTGAACACTGCTGCATTTGAAACCGTCGGTTTTTTCTCAGCCAACATGACGGGCAACGTCTCGTCACTGTCCGACCATTTGGCGAAAGCGAATCTGCACGTTGGATTGTTCTTCCTGCTGATCGTGCTGCTTTTTATCGCCGGTTCTTCAGTTTCGACCCTGATCATCAACTCCGGCCGCAGACGACAAATTCGCGGGATTTATGCCATCAATATCCTGCTGGAAGGCGTGGCATTATTAGCGCTAGGCGTCATTGAGAGTTGGTTCAGCTTTAGTGAATCGGGAGTACTGCTGGTTCTCAGTTTGAGTTTTTTGATGGGATTACAAAACGCCGTGGTGACAAGAATTTCCAACGCACGCGTGCGCACCACCCATGTCTCCGGTACCGCCACCGATATTGGTATTGAACTGGCCATGTTGTTTGATGTGCTACGCCGTAAAGAGTCCCCGAAAGATGCACCGCTCTATATCGAACGTTTAAAACTGCATTTCTTCACGGTGATGGCATTTCTGTTCGGCGGCGTGCTGGGTATTCTGCTGCTCAACGCACTGAGCTATAAACTATTAATTTTGATTGGCGTGATGCTATCTGCACTCGCTTTGTCTGCATTACAACGTGCCGGACATCTACTGCACTCCTGAACAATAATTGACGTCCCTCACATTTCTCAGCGTGTTTTTAGAAAACTGCTTGCTACTTTTTGGCAATGCTCAGCATGATAACCGGCGTTAAGGATTGTTACTGTTCGGCAGGCAAAACCTGAGGCGCGCCCTTTCTCGATAGCAGAGGGCGCGCCTCAGGTTTTTTTTTGCGCGAAATTCGGGGCGTTTTGCAGGAGAAAGGAAGATGCAATATCAGGAACTGGCAGATGACATTGTGGCAGGCGTGGGGGGAAAAGAGAACATTATCAGCGTGATGCATTGCGCAACGCGCCTGCGCTTCAAATTAAAAGAGCGTCAAAAAGCGCATACCGCCGAGTTAAAAAATAATCCTGGCGTCATTATGGTGGTAGAAAGCGGTGGACAATATCAGGTCGTCATCGGCAACCAGGTTGCGGAGGTCTATCGCGCGTTAACGGCACGCTATGCACTCGATCGTGCCGACAACGTGGAGGACACTACGCCACAAAACCTGTTTGCCCGTTTTATCGATCTGGTTTCCGGCATTTTTACACCGTTTATTGGTGTGATGATTGCGACAGGCATCATCAAGGGACTGCTGGCGTTGGCGCTGGTGCTCGGTGTGATGGAATCGAGCAGCGGTAGCTACAAAGTGTTGTTTGTCGCCAGCGATGGCCTGTTCTATTTCTTGCCAATTCTGCTCGGCTATAGCGCCGGGAAAAAATTTGGCGGTAACCCCTTTGTCAGCATGGCGATTGCCGCAGCGCTGGTGCATCCATTAATTCTGGAAGCGATGCAACAGCAGCAGGCAGGAAAGCCACTGACCTTTGTGGGTATCCCGCTGGAAATCCTCAATTACAGCTCCTCGGTGATCCCGATTATCTTTGCTGCGTGGGTCTCAAGCCTGATTGAGCGTTGGGTACATCCGCGTTCACCCGGCGCGGTGCGCAACTTCACGACGCCGCTGGTGTGCTTGTTAATCACCGTGCCGCTCACCTTTCTGGCCATTGGCCCAGCCGCGACCTGGCTCAGCCGCTTGCTGGCAGAAGGCTATCTGTGGATTTACAGCCTCAGTCCGATGATGGCGGGGGCGGTGATGGGCGCGATCTGGCAAATCTGTGTGATATTCGGCTTGCACTGGGGCCTGGTGCCGATCATGCTTAACAATCTGGCTAACTTCGGTCACGACACCTTACTGCCATTACTGATGCCGGCGGTATTAGGGCAGGCGGGCGCGACATTAGGGATCTTCCTGCGCACGCGTGATATCAAACTGAAAGCGATGGCGGGTTCGGCGTTCACCGCCAGTATTTTTGGCATCACCGAACCGGCGGTGTATGGCGTCACGCTGCCGCGTCGTCGTCCGTTTATTTTCGGCTGTATCGGTGGCGCGCTGGGTGCCGCCATTCTGGGCTTCTGGCACACCACCATTTACTCCTTTGGTTTCCCCAGCATTTTCACCTTCATCCAGGTTGTGCCCTCGACAGGTCTTGATGCCAGTGTGATGGCATCCTTTGCCGGTGCCCTGGTGGCGCTGATTTTTGCCTGTGTCATGACCTATGTGTTTGGGTTGCAGGAGTCCGCGCCTCCGTCCGCTGTGGCGGAACCCGTAGCCGCACCCGCAACATTGACGCGTCGTGAAAGCGTCGTCAGCCCGATGGCGGGG
Source organism: Pantoea sp. BL1 (assembly GCF_000963985.1). NCBI lineage: Bacteria > Pseudomonadati > Pseudomonadota > Gammaproteobacteria > Enterobacterales > Erwiniaceae > Pantoea > Pantoea sp. BL1. The sequence goes on from NZ_JZRH01000015.1 coordinate 22,902, forward strand.
GAAGTGTTATCACTGGAAAAAGTCAAAGATGAGACCTTCGCGAGCGGTTTACTCGGCAAAGGCGCGGCCATTCTGCCGCAAGTGGGCCGCGTGGTGTCGCCGGTCAATGGCGTGGTTTCTTCGATGTTCCGCACCGGACATGCCATTGGACTGACGTCAGATCAAGGCGCGGAAGTGCTGATCCATGTTGGACTCGATACCGTAAAACTCGATGGGCAATATTTCCATCCTCAGGTGCAAAACGATCAGCCGGTGAAAATAGGTGACGTGCTGCTGGAGTTTGATATTGAGGCGATCAAAAGCGCTGGGTTTGACCTCACCACACCGGTGCTGGTGAGTAACAGTGATGATTTTATTGATGTGTTAACCCTGAATAACAGCGTGGTGAGTGAAGGCTCGCCGCTGCTGGCCGTGCTGAAATAACCAAGGAGCAAGTAAATGACTACACGTTTCCCGGATGCATTTTTATGGGGTGGCGCCGTTGCCGCCAATCAGGTGGAAGGTGCCTGGCAGGAGGGCGGTAAAGGGTTATCGACCTCGGATCTGCAACCTAAAGGGATTTTCGGCGCGCGCGTTGAACGCAGCGGCGACGATTTTGGCATCAAAGACACGGCGATAGATTTCTATCATCGCTTCCCGGAAGACATCAAGCTGTTCGCGGAAATGGGCTTTACCGTGCTGCGCACCTCGATTGCCTGGACGCGTATCTTCCCGCAGGGCGACGAAGCACAACCCAACGAAGAGGGGCTGGCCTTTTACGATCGTTTATTCGATGAGATGGCAAAGTACAACATTACGCCATTAGTGACATTGTCACATTACGAAATGCCGTATGGCTTGATAAAAAAATACGGTGGCTGGGGCAATCGCATCACTATTGATTGTTTCGAACGCTATGCGCGCGCGGTGTTAACTCGCTTTCAGCATAAAGTGAAGCTGTGGCTGACGTTCAATGAAATCAACATGTCGTTACACGCGCCCTTTACCGGCGTCGGCTTGCCGGAAGAGAGCGATCAACAGGCGATCTATCAGGCCATCCACCATCAGTTGGTGGCGAGCGGTCGCGCCGTGCGAGCCTGCCATGAGATTGTGCAGGACGGTAAGATCGGCAACATGCTGCTGGGGGCGCTGCTCTATCCGCTCAGCTGCCGTCCGGCCGATGTGCTGGAAACCCTGCAGCAGAATCGTGAGTGGTTATTCTTTGGTGATGTGCAGGTGCGCGGCGCCTATCCGGCATACATGAAACGCTTCTTTGCCGATCGCGGAATCACGGTCTCCATCATCGATGAAGACAAACGTGACCTGCAGAACACCGTGGATTACATCTCCTTCAGTTATTATATGACCGGTTGCGTCACCACAAATGAAGAAGAGAACCAGAAAGCGCAGGGCAATATCTTGTCGATGGTGCCTAATCCGCATCTGGCCAGTTCAGAATGGGGCTGGCAGATTGATCCAGAAGGGCTGCGTATCCTGCTTAACATCTTGTATGACCGCTATCAGAAGCCACTGTTTATTGTGGAAAACGGATTGGGTGCCAAAGATGTGGTTGAGGCCGATGGCAGTATTAATGACGATTACCGTATCCAGTATCTGAATGATCACTTAGTCCAGGTGCGGGAAGCCATTGAGGATGGTGTGGAAGTAATGGGCTACACCTGCTGGGGACCGATTGACCTGGTCAGCGCCTCCAAAGCCGAGTTCTCTAAACGTTACGGATTTATCCATGTTGATCGCGATGATGCAGGCAACGGTACGCTAGAGCGTTCGCGTAAAAAGAGCTTTTTCTGGTATCAGGACGTCATTCGCAGCCACGGCGCGGTCTTGAAATAACTTCTTTAACGGGCGCGCAGGCGCCCGTTTTCACGCCTCGTCGGCATCTTCCTGCAACGCTAAGGTCTCTTTGCGTACCCGCTCAATATGGATGGTGAGAAACATGCGCTCTTCAGCAGACAGGGCATAGCGGTATTTTTGCTGGATGTGGCTGTCGATCTTCAGCGCGCATTGATAGGCAATGGGATATTTATCGCGCACCACATCGTGCAAAGACTCATCTTCACTGCATACGCCGCGTTTTCCGAGCATGCGCTGGGCAAAAAACTTCAGGTGGTTGACGAAGCGGTTGTAGCTCAGGCTGTCGGTGCGGTAATCCAGCTGCAACCGGTACTTCACGATATGCAAAATCTCCTGCATAAATTGCGTCACGTGAGAGACATCGGCAAAATCACTGCCCAATTGTGCATTGACCAAATGCAGGGCGATAAAGCCCGCTTCATCGTCAGGCAAGGCCACATTGAGACGTTTGTCTATCAATGCCAGTGCTTCCATGCCAATCGCGAACTCTTTTGGATAGAGCGTTTTGATCTCCCACTTCAGTACATTGCGAATCGGCATGCCCTGCTGATGGCGCTCAATGGCGAAATGACAGTGGTCGCAAAGCGCAATCGAAAGGCTCTCATGCAGCGGCTGACCCAGCTGTTGACGTGCATTGGCGATGATTAACTCGCTGGTGGTGATGACTTCCAGCGGGATGTCGGAAAGCAGTTCGCTGAGCCTGCCTGTCAGAGTGTCACTTTGCAGAGCGAAGACTTTCTCAATCTGTTGCGTATCCAGCGCATCACCCACGCGCTTCTGAAAAGCCAGCCCGCGCCCCATGACGACCTGTTCTTTGCCTTTTTCGCCCAGTACGACCACGACGTTGTTATTGAGGATCTTCGCGATTTTCATGTTTTATCTGCCCTGAAAAAGAAAAAACCTGACCCACCGGGAGGGCGGCGTGTCAGGTTTTGCCTGCGTTTGCACGCAGTAACAATCTGGCGAGATCATAAGCGGCTGCGTGATTCCGACAAGCGAGAGAGCGGTGATATGTGAGTTACGTCATGTTTTTGCGCCGCTGGAGACTCGTCACACGGGAGACCCTTCCGTCGCTATCTCGGTTTTTGCCAAAACGCGCCGATTGATGATGCGCAAAAGCCTGTGCGAAAGCGAAACGTAAAGAAACAATCGGCATCGCTGATCCTCTGGAACGGGCGCTGGATGGGCGTTTTGCACCAATTCCGGGCGCCAGGTAAGGATATTCGTAAGGATAGCGTAAAGAAATGATCTGGTTTTCATTAAAGGTTTGCCTTAAGTCGCCGATAGTACCGTAACGTCAAAATAACAGGAGTGAGTGGGATGACCGGGATATCAAGTTTAGGCGTCGGTTCTGGCATGAAGTTGAGTGACACGCTAACGGCCCTGAGCAGCGCAGAAAAGCAAGCTTTGGTGCCGATTTCAAAACAGCAATCGGCCGCAACAGCAAAGCTTTCTGCTTACGGCACGCTGAAAACAGCCATTCAAGCTTTCCAGACGGCGAACACCAAATTAAAAGACGCCGCCTTGTATACCGCCACCAGCACCACGGCGAGTTCGACCGCTTTCAGTGCCGATACCAATGGCAAAGCGTTAACCGGCAAATACACCATCGCTGTCGATCATTTGGCGCAGTCGCAGACGTTAACCAGTGCGGCCAAAACCGATATCAAAGCGGCCATCGGCAGCGATGACGCCTCACGGACCCTGAAATTTGTCACGGCGGAGGGGAAAGAGAAAAGCATTACACTGACCAAAGATCAGACCTCTTTGTCCGCGATTCGCGACACGATTAACAAATCGGATGCAGGTATCAGTGCCAGCCTGATCAAGGTTTCCAGTACCGAGTACCGACTGTCATTAACGTCCACGGCGACGGGCACCGACCATGCCCTGAAATCCCTGAGCGTGACCGGCGATGACACGCTGCACAGCTTCATCGGTTTCGATGCGGCAGATAAAGACCACAGCGGCATGACACAGAGTGTGGAAGCCCAGAATGCCAGTTTGACGGTTAACAATGTGGCGATTGTCAGCAGCAGCAATACCATTACCGATGCGGTGGAAGGGATTACGCTCAAGCTGAATGATCAAACCAGCGGCAACCAAACGCTGACGGTGAGCAGTGATACCAGCAAAGCGAAGACGGCGATTACCGAATGGGTAACCGCCTATAACTCGCTGCAGGACACCATGGCGAGCCTGACCAAATACACTGCGGTCGATGCAGGTGCGGATCCGGACAGCAAAAACGGCGCATTGCTGGGCGATGGCACCTTACGCAACATTCAGACGCAGCTGAAAAGCATTCTGGCGAATGCCTCAGGGTCGGCAGTGTATAAGACGCTGAGCCAGGCGGGTATCACCACTGACCCAACCAATGGTCAGTTAAAGCTGGATGCGACGAAGCTGGCGAATGCGCTGCAGGTAAAACCAGAAGCAATCCGGGATATGTACACTGGTGATGGTAAGAAAACCGGTGTCACTACGGTGCTGGATACCACACTCAGTACTTTCCTGAGCAGCAAAGGGGTCTTGCAGGGGGCGACTGATACCATCAGTAAAAAGCTCAATCACCTGACCGAGCAATACAACACGGCGAGTAAGCGTATTGATGACAAGATTGCGCGTTACAAAACCCAGTTCACTAATCTGGATAAGATGGTCAGCGTGTTGAACAACACCAGTAATTACCTCACCCAGCAGTTTGATAACACCAGCAGCAAGAAGTAATTAGCCAGCTAATCTGCCTAAGTCAGGGCGCACTCTGCGCCCTGAAACTCTTTTTCATCTCTGCAAAACGCCTCTGCTAACACCTGTTTTCTCGCCAAATAGATAAGTGAGTGCTAATGTATTTGGTGTCTATTCCTTTTGCGGAGCTACGCTATGCGCTACAGCGATACCGAAACCCCTCAGCCGCCTTCTGCTGCGCCGCTGAATCCCTCGTTGATGGAACATCTGATCAACGCCCGTAAGATCTTCATTACCGGCACCGTGGATGAAAAGATGGCGAAAGAGGTGGTGCAGCACTTACACATCCTGGCAGCGATTAATCACCAGCCGATTACCGTATTTATTAACTCTCCTGGCGGACATGCGGAATCCGGCGACATGATCTTTGATGCCATCCGATTTATCGCGCCGGAGGTCATCATGATCGGTTCGGGGTGCGTCGCCAGCGCCGGTGCGCTCATCTATGCGGCGGCCAAAAAGGCGCATCGTTACGCGTTGCCCAACACGCGTTTCCTGCTGCATCAGCCGTCTGGTGGCATGCAAGGCCCCGCCAGCAATATGCAAATCTACAGCAATGAGATCGTGCGTATGAAAAACCGTCTTAACCTCATCTTCGCTGATGCCACCGGGCAGCCAATCGAAAAAATCGAGCAGGATACCCAGCGCGATTTCTGGTTGAGTGCGGAGCAGGCGCTGGAATACGGTTTGGTAAACAAAGTGATCATCACCGAGCAGGAAATTGCGGCAGATTATCTTGCTGCTTAAATAAGCCAGTGCTAATGTCATCGACATGATTGAAAATGCGATATTCAAAGCACTGGCGGATCCGACCCGTCGTGCCATATTTGAAAAGCTGTCGGTGGGGCGCATGAATGCCACGACGTTGCGCGACGGGATGGAGATCAGCCAATCGGCGATGTCTCAGCATCTCGCGGTGTTACGGGGTGCGGGGCTGGTGCGTGAAGAGCGGCAAGGGCGCTTTGTGAACTATGAAGTCGACCCGGTTGGCATGACGTTTCTGGTCAACTGGATAGCCAGGTATCGTGCGTTTTGGCCGACACGCATTGATGCCTTGAAAAGTTTGCTGAAGGAAATGGACCAATGAGTGAAGCCGAGACAGCGATCGAACGTGTTGAAGAGTATCAACTGGACGCGCCACCGGAGAAAGTGTGGCGCGCCATCAGTATCGCCGAATACCGGGAAGCCTGGCTGCCCGATGCGGTATTAGCTGACGCTGAACCCCTTGCCTGTGAACCTGGCAAAGCGGTTCATTATCGTATGCGCGATGACACGTCCCCCTATCTGGAGAGCGAGGTGTCGTTTATGATCGCGCCAGATAATGCCGGTGGCACCTTGTTGACCATTGTGCATCGCCTGAGCGACCCGCGCCTGCAAGCAGCCAACGATGGATTCAGTCCACTCATGCTGGCCGCCTAGCAAAATTGGTTAATCATCGACAGCAGCATCGGTTTTAAGTTGCTTAACTCCTCCAGATGCGCCAGCGAGAGCGACTCCAGAAGTTGCTCCGCTTCCGCCGTCAACCGCAAAAAGGTTTTGCGCTGGTCAGCTTGATCCGGCTCGCGTAACACCAGTCCCGCCTCTTCTAAACGACTTAATAAACCTGAAGCACTGTGCGGTTTTAACATCAAACGCTCTGCCACATAACCTACAGTGGCGTTACCCAACGCGGTACCGCGAATGGTCAGCAGGGCCTGGTGCTGTTGCGGCGTTAACCCTACGCTGCGTGCCTGCGTTTCACTGAAGGCCATAAAGGTGCGCAAGGTGGCGCGGAAGTCCGCCAGCAGCGCGTAATCGGCATCTTTCATTTTGGGTTGTGACATGTTGAAAACCTTTCTGCATTGAATTTATATCGTATTGCGATGTAAATTGCGCGTTTCGATAACGTAACCAGGAGCAACAAGATGCGGGACACGTTGTCCGATTCCCCACATCGGCCCAAACTTTCTGACCACACCGTGACGAAGCGAGTGATTATACTCGCGCTGATGGGCATTCTGATAGGAACCGGCGGCGCGTTCGGTGCCATTGTGCTGCTGCACCTGATCGCCTTGATGACCAATCTGTTCTGGTATCACCAATTTTCGTTCGCCGAGCACGTGATGCCGGGCAACGCTGGCGCGCTTCACATTCTTGCGGCGCCGGTGCTGGGCAGCTTAATCATTGGCATCATGGCGCGTTTTGGTTCGGAGAAAATTCGCGGCCACGGTATTCCAGAAGCGATTGAGGCAATTCTCTACAGCGAAAGCCGCATGTCACCCAAGGTGGCGGTGCTTAAGCCGCTCTCCTCGGCGGTGTCGATTGGTAGCGGTGGCCCGTTTGGTGCTGAAGGGCCGATTATCATGACCGGTGGCGCAATCGGTTCTTTGTTTGCTCAGTTATTTCATCTCAGTGCAGCCGAACGTAAAACCCTGCTGGTGGCGGGCGCGGCTGCGGGCATGACCGCCATCTTCAATGCTCCTGTTGCGGCAGTTCTGCTGGCGCTGGAAGTGCTGTTGTTTGAGTGGAAGCCACGCAGCTTTATTCCGGTGGTCAGTGCGGTGTTGGTTTCCTGGTGTTGGCGCAACGCGCTGATTGGCACCGGCGCGATTTTCCCTTTCCAGTGGCTGGCTCATCTGCAACCGATGCAACTCATCGTGGCGGTAGGGATTGGCGCTCTGACTGGCGTGATCGCCGTTGTGCTGTCGAAAAGCCTGTATCGGCTGGAAGAGTGGTTCCATCAGTTGCCCTTCCACTGGATGTGGTGGCCCGCGCTGGGTTCCGTGGCGGTGGGTATTGGGGGCATTCTTCAGCCACGCGTTCTGGGTGCGGGTTATGTCAGTATCCAGAATTTGTTAGAGGGCTCGCTGGCAATCAACATCATCATTTCGCTGCTGCTGGTAAAAAGTATCGTGTGGCTGATCTCGCTGGGTTCGGGGACTTCTGGAGGCGTAGTCGCTCCGTTGCTGATTATTGGTGGTGCGGTGGGCGCGGTGGTGGCGCATCTGCTGCCCGGCTACGGCGGGATGTTGGTGATGGCGGGTATGGCCGGTATTCTCAGCGGTGCTATGCGAGCACCGCTAACGGGCACACTGTTCGCGGTGGAAGTGACAGGGCATTTTGACCTGCTGCCCGTGGCATTAGGGGCGGCAGTGGCCTCTTATGCGGTGAGCGTCTTGATGATGCCGCGATCCATCTTCACGGAACGACTGGCGCGCCGTGGACATCACATCGTGCAGGAGTATGCCACCGACACGCTGGAGACCACCAAAGCGCGACAAATTATGACCGCCGCTCCAGCGACGCTATCGGGCTCAATGCCTTTGCAAGAGGTGATTGCTGTGATGAGCGATTTACATGCGCATCACCATTATCCGGTGGTGGATGCGCAGGGCAGATTTGTTGCGGTGGTGTCACGTAAGGAGATGATCCACTGGCAGCTCCAGCAGCGTGCGATGGATATCAGCTTGCAGGCGTTGCTCTGCGACCCACCACAAATGAGCGCCCATCCCGACACCTTGTGCAGCCATATCGCGGATCACTTATTCAGCGAAGAGGTGGGCATGGTGGTGGTCACCGATGTTGATTCAGGTGAGGTGAAAGGGGTGATCACCCGCCATGATATTTTCCGCGTGCGCTATCTGGCGCAAAAAGCGGATAACTTTAAGGTGCGCTATTTAGGTTTGCGCAAGTCAGCTTAGTGCCAGCGACGTAAGGCGGCCTGAGGGCCGCCGGATCTAAACGGATTGCTCAGCCTTTTTGAGGTCTCGGGAACCCGCCGCACCTGCACACACCAACGCCAGCAGCACCATGATCAGTACCGGCAACATCGCCATGCGCAGACCCGCGTGTTCACCAATAAAGCCCAGGCCTGGCGGTCCCACCAGAAAGGCCAGATAGCCAAGCGTGGCGGCGATGGTCACGCGAACCGCGCTGTTTTGGCCGTCGCCCGCAGCGGAGACGGTCAGTGGGAAGCCAAGCGATGCGCCAATTCCCCAGAACAACACCGCCGCTGCCGCCAGCCATTGGTTGTTGGAGAAAATGACCATCGCCAGACCCAGGGCAGCTGAGAATGCGCTGGCACGTAATACCAGCACACGGCCCACGCGATCCACGACATATCCGCCAAGGAAACGTCCCACCGTCATCCCCGCGGTGAAACCTGCGTACACCAGGGTGCTTTGCGTGTGATTGAGATGATGACCATCGATCATCAATAACGGCAGCCAGTCATTGGCAGAGCCTTCCGCCAGCGCCATGGCCAAAATCACCACCCCAAGGATGAGCAGTTGGCGGTCGCGCAGCTCTCGTCCAACTTGCGCCAGAAACCCCCCGCTGTGAGCCTGATCATGTCGTTCGCTGTCGCTGGTGGCGGGTAAATGACGCAGTGCAGTGGCGACGATCAGCAGGTTCACCAGCACCACGGCGGCAAAGTGCCAGCTAATGCTGATATCCGCTGCCGTCATCGCAAGACCTGACAGAGCACCAATCAGCGTACCAAAGCTGAAGAAGCCGTGAATGGTGGTCATAATTGACTTGCCGATCAGCCGCTCAAAGGCTGCGCCTTCAACATTTATTACCACATCGATTAGCGCTGTCCCTCCGCCCAGTAACACCAGGCTGGCGAACACCCCGTAAGCGTTATGCAGCAGTAGGGCAGCTAACATGACGGCGACGCCACTCAGCAGCAGCACAAAGCCATAGCGCATGACACGGCTGGTGCCACATTGCGCGATGAATTTTCCTGCCAGCAACACGCACAGCATGGAACCACAGGAAAAGCCGAACAGGATAAGGCCCATCATCTCGGTGGAGGCATGCAAAATATCGCGCATAAAGGGCGTGCGACTAACCCATGAAGCCCAGGTGAAACCGGGTAAAAACATCAGGCCGTAAATCGCCCATTTGCCGCGTAGCTGTTGCTGTAAATTCATCACTGTCCCTTAAGTGCCTGCAGGCATTGCCTGCGGCCAAGGGTAACAGAAAGCCTTCCTGCGCGCGCGGCGCAGGAAGGGGCAGGGCTTAAAAACTCTGCCAATCGGCGTCGTTCACCACGGTTAAACGCTGAGGTTTTGGCTGAGCGATTTTACGCAGAACAGGCTGTGGCTCATCCATCGCATCGCTGACATGGAATTTGCCCACCAGTTGATTTAGAGTTCCCGCTTGTTCCTGCAGTGACTGCGAGGCTGACGCGGCTTGCTCGACCAGCGCGGCGTTTTGCTGGGTGACATCATCCATCTGATTCACGGCTTGTTGAACCTGCACAATGCCTTGACTCTGCTCAACAGCCGCCGCTGCAATTTCACCGACCAACTGGCTGACCTGATGAATGGCCTCGTTCATGACTTCCATATTGCGGCCTACATCGGCAGCTTGTGTGGCACCCGATTCGGTCAATCGGTGCGACGCTTCAATCAACACTTTGATCTCGCGTGCCGCATTGCTTGAACGCTGCGACAGGCTGCGCACTTCACCCGCGACCACGGCAAAGCCTTTACCGTGCTCCCCGGCACGAGCTGCCTCAACGGCTGCGTTGAGCGCCAGAATGTTGGTCTGGAAGGCGATACCTTCAATAATTGAGACGATCTCCGTGACTTTGCGCGAGCTGCCACGGATGTCATCCATCGTCGATAACATGGTGGTGAGCGATGTACCGCTCTTCTCTGATAAATCGCTGGCGTTGGCCGCTAACTGGCTCGCCTGGCGGGTGTTGTCCGCTGTCTGACGCACGGTCTCACTCAGCTCCGTCATACTGGCAGCGGTTTGCTCCAGCGATGCCGCTTGTTGTTCGGTGCGCGAAGAGAGATCTTCGTTGCCAGCCGAGATCTGCACCGACGCGCTGCTCACCGACTGCGACGCTTTACGCACGGAAGAGAGCGCCTCTGACACGCGCTGCATCAGAATATTGAACGCGTGCGCCATGTTACCCACTTCATCGCGGCGACTTTCATCGGCGCTCAGTGTCAGGTCGAGATTTTCACTGGCGGTCATCATCACCTGGCCCACCGCGCTCAAACTGCGACGAATACGCATCACGGTAAATAGGGAGAACAGACCGAAGATCACCACCGTTGCTGCTACACCCGCAACGGTGGTCCAGAAGACAAAATGGAAGGTGCTTTGATTGGTGGCGCGCAATACGTCGCCTGCACGAATGTTAAGTGCCAGCTGGGTCTGGTAATCACTGATTAACTGACGAATGGCGGCACCTACACCACTGTTACCTTCCAGCAAACCCAGGCTCACTTCATTCTGGTGTGCACGTGAAGCCGCGAGGAAAGCAGGTAACTGCGACACAACGCGCTGAATGTTATCCAAAGCGACATTCGTCAGGCGCTTGTCCTCTTCATTCGAAATATCGTTTGCCATGTAGTCATCGGTCAGCGCTTTCAGTCCATTGATTTGCTCATCGATTTGCTTCTCAACTGCGGGCATGTTGCTGTCATGCAGTTGGCTTTGGTGTTTGTACAGCGTAATGGCTAACTGGTTACTTTGGTCGATCAGTTTACCAATGTCTTTAATCGAAGGAATGGCGTTGGTTTGCACAAATTCAAATCGGTCCTGAAATCCTGACAGCAGCGAGAGCGCAAGAATGGCCTGCAGGATGATGGCGCCAAACAACATGGAAAGGGTCAGCAGGAGACGCTGGGAGATGTTCATCTAATTATCCTTAATCTAAAAGCACCCCTGGTTCAGGAAAATCAGGGAATAGGGCAGATTAATAACCATCGGCAGATTGCGAGATTTAGTTAATTATTTTTTAGCGAGGAGTGATGGGGATCGGAAAATCCGCGGTGAAAGTGCAACATTTCTAACCGGTTCGGCACTATTAAATAGAACCAGTGAAAAGTAGTTAAAATTGCTAACCTCATCATCGTGCCGCTGTGAGGACTTCACAGCGGCACCAGATGGATCTTAAGGCCTTCTAAACAGCGCCATGCTGCGGCCTTCCAGTTCGAAATCCTTCTCTTTGGTGATCACCAACCCCTTGTTAGCCGTATCGGAGGTAGTGAGTTCCAGCACCCAACCGCCTTCGCCAAATTGCGGGATGCGGAAGGGCACATTGCCTTCAAACGGATTGAACAGCATCAGCACATCGTGCCAGATGCCCTCTTCGGTTTGCAGATCGGGACGACCAATATAGACGCCAAGCGTGCTGCCCTCATCCCATTGATCTTCCTGCTGGAAGCCGCCTCCGGCGTTAAACCACTTAATATCCATGCCGTCACGCCAGTTTTCACGGCGCAGCAACGGCTGTTTCGCCCTTAACGCCAGCAAATGACGGGTGAATTCGCGTAAGGCATCCGCCGATTCCGGCAGATTTTCCCAATGCAGCCAGGAAATTTCACTGTCCTGACAGTAACCGTTGTTGTTGCCCATCTGGCTGCGGCCAAACTCGTCACCGGCTAGCAGCATCGGGGTGCCGTGTGAGAACAGCAGCGTCGCGAGGAAGTTACGCTTTTGCCGTTCGCGAACCGCGTTGATGCCTTCATCATCAGTCGGACCTTCTGCACCGTAATTGTACGAACGATTATCGTTATGACCGTCATTGTTATCTTCACCGTTCGCGTCGTTGTGCTTCTCGTTGTACGACACCAAATCATTTAGCGTGAAGCCATCATGCGCGGTGAGGAAATTGATGCTGGCCCATGGACGACGGCCGCGTTGATCATAGAGATCGCCGGAGCCGAGCAGACGCGCGGCAAAGTCGGTGGAGACGTTGTCGCCTTTCCAGTATTCGCGCACCGTATCGCGGTATTTATCGTTCCATTCTGCCCAGCCTGGCGGGAAGCCCCCGACCTGATAGCCGCCCGGGCCGATATCCCAGGGTTCGCCAATCAGTTTCAATTTCGACAGCACCGGATCCTGCGTCATGGCATCAAAAAAGCCGCCACGCTGGTCGAAACCCTCCGGTTCGCGCCCGAGAATGGTGCCCAAATCAAAGCGAAAACCGTCGATATGCATCGATTCCGCCCAGTAACGCAAAGAATCCATGACCATCTGCAATACGCGCGGATGCGAGGTGTTCACCGTATTACCGGTACCGGTATCGTTAATGTAGTAGCGATGCTGATCCGGCAAAGTGCGGTAATAGGAGAAGTTATCAATGCCTTTGAACGACAGCGTCGGACCCAGTTCATTGCCTTCAGCCGTGTGGTTGTAAACCACATCAAGGATCACCTCGATACCGGCATCGTGGAAGGCGCGGACCATATCACGGAAGCCCTGAATGCCACGTGGGCCAAAGTAGCGCGAGGCCGGAGCAAAAAACGCCAGTGAGTTATAGCCCCAAAAGTTTTTCAGCCCTTTATCGAGCAAATGCTGATCGTCCGGGAACCAGTGCACCGGTAGCAACTCAACCGACGTGACACCGAGACTTTTGATGTATTCGACGGTGGCTTTGTTGCTCATGCCATCGTAAGTGCCGCGCATTTCAGGGGGCACTGCCGGGTTCAACTGGCTGAAGCCCTTAACGTGTGTCTCATAGATGACGGTCTGTGACCACGGGATAACCGGACGATTGCGGTCCTGCCAGTCAAATTCATTGGGATCGATCACCCGGCATTTTGGTGTAAAGGGCGCGCTGTCACGTTCATCGAAAGTCAGGTCTTTATCTTCATGCAGCAGGTCATAGGCAAAATGCGCATCGTTCCACTGGATATCACCCCGCAGCTCACGCGCATACGGGTCGAGCAACAGTTTGTTGGCGTTAAATCGGTGGCCGTTTTCTGGCTCAAACGGGCCATGCACCCGATAGCCGTAAAGTGCGCCGGGCTGCAGACCGGGAATGTAGCCATGCCAGACTTCATGAGTATTTTCCGGCAGATCAAAACGCGCGATTTCGTGCTGACCGCTCTCATCGTAAAGACACAATTCCACACGCTCGGCGAACGCTGAAAACAGGGCAAAATTGACGCCCTCGCCATCATAATTTGCGCCAAGCGTTTGACCCGAACCCGCGATAATTTCTAAAGGCTTTGCGTTAGACATTCATTCCTCTCCATCCCATGAACAGAAATACAGGCTTGTTATTAAGTGGCAATCAGCACCAGTGGCGCGTAAGGCGGTAAGTTATCTAAAGAAAGTTGTTCGTTAAGCGCTAAGGTTGCACCACTTAACAGATTGCGATAGTGCCGGTGGGCCAGTGACTCAGGTAAGGGAATGGACGTTTCAGCCCAGGAAGTGCCCTCCAGCATTAAACGAGGCGCCACAACGATGAGGCTGTTTTCACTGTCCTGTCGCGCATAGGCAATCAGGTGCTCTGGATGCGCGCCTGTGGCGTACAACGGTTGATAATCGCCGAAACGGAATAGCTGCGGCTTATCCAGGCGCAGGTGTAATAAGCATGCGATGACCTGCTGTTTGAGTTTGCCGCTGCGCCAGTCAGAGGGCTGAGTGAAATCAGGACGGCTGCGATCAACAAGTTGCGCCTCCAGCACGGCGTAATCGGGCTCACGGCGGTTATCGGGATCGACGAGGCTGAAATCCAGCGCTTCGCTGCCCTGATAAATATCCGGGACGCCTGGTGCGGTGAGCTTAATCACGGTCTGTGACAGGCTGTTAACCAGGCCGGCATCAACGAAAGGTTGAATGGCTGTGACGAAGTCCGTCAGGAATGCTGGGTTTTCTGCGGATAGCAGATGTTTTGCATATTCCAGCACCGCCTGTTCGTAAGTTTCGTCGCCATCCGCCCAGTCAGTACGAAGCTTGGCTTCACGCAGCGCTTTCTCCACAAACGGTATAAAGCGTGCCTCAAGGGTACGCAACCCGTCGTGGTCATCTGGTCGTAAGGTCGTGGGCCACGCACCGGCCAGCGCCTGATACAGCATCCATTCTACCGCCGGTTCGGGGGCCGGGCCTTCGTTCATAGTGAGCACTTTGGATTGATTCAGCTCCCGCCAGCGCGTGACGTTCTCTGCCCAGAGTGCGGGTGCTTCGCTCAGTGAATAGAGTCGGGCACGGGCATCTTCCCCACGTTTGGTATCGTGGGTTGACGTCGTCGAAAGTGCGTCGGGTTGATGATGTAACCGGGTTTGCATCTGCTGGTGGAAGTGTTCCACCGAGAAGGGATGCGGCAGCGGTTCCGCGCCGACTTCGTTGATGGCAAGGATGGCGTGATTGCGGAAGAACAGGGTGTCTTCCACCGATTTCGCCATCAACGGGCCGGTGAGCTGCTGGAAGCGCGTGCGGAAATCAGCGGCATCCGGTTCGCTTTGTTCCGAGACCGCACCGAGTAATATGGCCTGCAGGAAACTGAGTGCAGACGGGGACGCACTAAACTTCACCGTTTCCAGCACTTGCTGGAGAAGTGCTTCACCGGCCAGCGGCATGCCTGCCGGGCGACCATAGGTGCGGTAAACCGGGAAGGCGATCAGCATCTCGCGCAGGGCGACATGCAACTCCGCTTCGCCAAAATTGCGCTGTTCTAAATGTGCCACCCCGGTCGCTATCGCCAGCAGACGTGAAAATTCACCGGCGAAGTTACGGTCAACCATCAATTCACGGGCGGCGCGCAGACCAGCACTGACATCATTCCGCTCTTCGGTGACGGCTTCATAGGCCAGATGCAATGCATCAATCTGGCTATCGTCGATCAACGCATGTGAAAGCGCAGCAATAAACTCATAGCCGGTGGTGCCGGAAATGGGCCATTCAGCCGGAATCTGCTCTTCTTCTGCCAGAATCTTCTCTACCGTGATGTAGCAATCCGCACCCGCAGCCTGGCGCAAGCGCTGAAGATAACCCTGCGGATCGGCCAGACCATCAACGTGATCGACACGCAAACCACTCACAGCACCGCTATGAACCAGCTCCAGAATCAGTCCGTGTGAGGCGTTGAACACGGCTTCATCCTCGACCCGCACGCCGACCAGCCCGGTGATTTCAAAGAAGCGTCGGTAGGAGAGATCTTTTCGTGCGTCACGCCAGTTAATCAGCTGCCAGGGCTGCTGCTGATGCAACTCGGCAATGGCTGCGCGATCGTTGATGGCCAGCACCTCGTCGGCGCGACCTTGCCAGCTGGCGGGCGTCAGGGGATAAAAGCTGTCGTAATAAGCCAGCGCCGGATGGCCGGTTTGCGGATGAGGTTGAATGCTCAATTCGTCGTTTTGCAGAACGCGTTCAAAATCTTCGCCGAGGAAGGGTAGCGTCAGGCGGCGCGACCAATCGATATCAAAATAGCGCGCATACTGGCTGTTTTCGCCATGCTCAATCACATCGCGCCACCAGGCATTTTCCAGTGATGCCGCCATATGGTTTGGCACGATATCCAGAATTAAGCCGAGGCCTGCCTGCTGTAGCGCCGCCGACAGTCGATTAAAGCCGTCACGTCCGCCCAGAACGGGATCGATCTCATTGGCATCGGTAACATCATAGCCGTGCGTGGAATCGGTGGTGGCAGTGAAGATAGGTGAGGCGTAAAGATGGCTGATACCGAGCCGCTGCAAATAAGGCAGCAGGGTAATGGCGCGATCGAAGGTCATGCCGTTGCGGAACTGAAGACGGTAGGTTGCTGAAGGAATCATCATGCTTTTTCTCCCTGTGCCAGGCGCACCACAATGGCATGTTGCGGCAACACATCATTCTCCTGCGGCCAGGCAAAAAGGGTTTTGCCTGCCATGGTCGGTAAGGGTTGTGCCTGCTTACTGATATTCAGCGCCAATGAGAGCTCGCCCTGCGGGAACTGCCAGCTCACCGCGATAAAACCTTTGGCCGTTTTCAGCACCTTGCCACTGTGACCGCCCGCTTTATCCAGCAGCGGCACAATGTGGCGCTGACGCAATGCCAGCAATTGCCGGGTGAATGCCAGCCAGGCTTTGCCTTTTTCACTCTCCAGCTTGCTCCAGTCGAGTTTTGACCGATTGAAAGTCTCTTGCGCATTGGGATCGGGCACGCTGTCGTCATGCCCCGCATGGCCGGTAAACTCGCGCGCGCGTCCTTCACGCACTGCTTTGGCCAGATCGCCGTGGAAATCGGTGAAGAACAGGAATGGGTTGGTTTCCCCATACTCCTCGCCCATAAACATCAGAGGGATATGCGGTGACAATAACAGCGTGGCCAGCAGCACTTTGGTGCGATCGGCGCCGGCCAGCGTAATCAAGCGATCACCCTGCGCACGGTTGCCAACTTGATCGTGGTTTTGAATGAAGTCAACGAAGGCAACCGGGGGCTGTGCCGCACTGGGTACGCCGCGCCGTTGACCACTCTGCGGCGAGATTTCTCCCTGATAGGCAAAACCTTCCGTCAAAATGCGCGCGATCTGCTTTTCAGGTACGTCGGCGAAATCCTGGTAGTAGGCATGGGTTTCACCGGTGGCAAATACATGGATGGCATTGTGGAAATCGTCATTCCATTCACCGGTAAACAGCGGTGCATGGCCTTGCTTGTCGCGTGGATGCAGGAAGGTGACATTGCGTGAATCTTCAGTGGTGAGGTGGATAGGGCGGTCCGTTATCTCACGACGAATGCGTTCAGCGATCTCGATCAACGCATGTTGGCTGGAGTTATCTTCGATCTGATCGATGGCATCAAAGCGCAGGCCATCGAGGTGATACTCCTGCAACCAGTACAGTGGCGCTTCAACGATGTAACGACGTGCGGCATCAACATCATAAGCGATGCCTGCGCCCCAGGGTGTCATGCGTTCTTTGTGGAAGAAATCAGGGGCCAGCAGCGGCAGATAATTCCCTTCAGGGCCAAAGTGATTGAGCACAATGTCGAGCACCACCGACAGGCCGTGTCCATGTGCGGCATCTACGAAGGCTTTGAAATCATCCGGCGAGCCGTAAGCGGAATGCGGCGCATACAACAGCACGCCGTCGTAACCCCAACCGCGATTACCACCGAACTGCGATACCGGCAGCACCTCGATCATGGTGATGCCGAGCGTTTGCAAATAGGGCAAGCGGGCAATGGCGGCCTGAAAGGTACCTTCGGGTGTGAAAGTCCCGATATGCAGTTCATACACCACCGTTTCTTGCCAGGCGTGTCCGCGCCAATCGGTGTGTTGCCACGCATAGTGACGAGGGTCGATCACCACTGAAGGGCCATTCACCTCGGATTGCTGTGCGCGCGCGGCAGGATCGGGCACCTCCGTGCCATCCGCCAGGACAAAGTGGTAAGTCGCACCGGGTTGTATGCCACTCAGTTGCCGTTGATACCAGCCGTCGTCGGAGGCTGACATAGGGTGATCGCCATCGGCGAGACGCAAGGTAATCTGTTGCTGACCCGGTGCCCACAAGCGAAATAGCACGCTGCCATCTGCCTGAATCTCAGCTCCCCAGGATTTTTCAAATGATCTGAATTCCATTCAATTGCCTCGTTTAACCCTCGCAAGGGCAATGTACGACATCAGCGGTCTACGTTCCGTTTAAAGATGCTGGCTGAGTACGATTTACAGCGGGACGACACGAAATGACTGAGAACAGATCATAGTCGATATTTTGCGCTTTTCTGGCGCGAACAGATGGGTTTAGGAAATTATCGACGCCTTGCGCTTCGCTAATCGGGGGGGAGATAAAGAAGAAAAAAAGGCGACCTGATGGTCGCCCTGACGTTTACGCCGGTTTATGTTGCTGGACTTTACGACCGCGCTGCTGACGCAATTTATCAATCAGCTTATGGGCTTCCGCTTTGGTGGCGACAGCGGGTGATGAACCTTTAAGCGGTTTACGTGCGGTTTCACTCAGCGTTAATACCGTTATCAGGCCGACAATCCCGGCTCCCATCATGTAATAAGCGGGCATCATTGCATTATGCGTGGTGTCCACCAGCCAGGCGGTAATCAACGGTGTGGTGCCGCCAAACAGTGACACGGACAAGTTAAAGCCAATGGCTAATGCGCTATAGCGAATGTCGGTAACAAACAGTGCCGGTAGCGTCGCGGGCATCGTGCCGCTAAAACAGGTATGTAATAAACCTAATATGGCCAGGCCGGCAAATACCAGCATCATATTACCTGAGCCAATCAGCATATAGCTGGGAATAGCCAGCAGGATTAATCCCAATGCCCCTAAGCCAATGACCGGCTTACGGCCCATGCGGTCGGTTAAATGTCCCCACATCAACGTTAAGGGCATCATAATAAACATAATGACCATCACCAGCATCAGCCCGGATAATTCACTCATACCCAATACGCCGGTTAAATAGCTAGGCATATAGGCAGTTAACATATAATTGGACACGTTAAATAACAGTACCAGACCAATACATTTCAATAACGGTTTACTCTGTACACGCAGCATCTGCAACAAGCTCATTTGTGGCTTATTGTGCTCAAGCTCTTCGCGCTTATCCATATGCTCTTTAAATGCCGGCGTCTCTTCCAGTTTCAGGCGAATATAGAGACCAAATAAGCCTAAAGGTGCGGCGAGGAAAAACGGAATACGCCAGCCCCAATCCATCATGGCCTGATGAGGTAATAGTGCAATCATGCCGGTGACCAGGCTTGCACCGAGCAGATAACCCGCCAGTGTGCCGAATTCCAGGAAGCTGCCCATAAAACCACGGCGCTTATCGGTGGAGTATTCCGCGATAAAGGTCGCTGCGCCACCGTATTCGCCGCCGGTGGAGAAACCCTGCACCAGACGCGCCACCAGCAACAGAATCGGCGCGGCAATACCAATACTGGCATAGCTGGGAATCAGGCCGATGCAGAAGGTGCCGATCGACATCATGATCATGGTGAAGGCGAGGACTTTCTGCCGCCCAAAGCGATCGCCCAACGGCCCAAATACCATGCCTCCGATCGGACGGACTAAAAACGCGGCGGCAAAGGTACCGAAAGAGGCGATTAACTGCGCAGTGTTACTGGCACCGGGAAAAAAGACCTGGCCAATAATCACGGCAAGATAGCTATATACGCCAAAATCGAACCATTCCATGGTATTGCCTAGCGCAGCAGCGCTCACAGCGCGTTTGAGTAATTTGTTATCAATAACCGTAATATCATCTACGGTTAAGTCAGATTGTTTAGAAATCGTTCCGGTGCTCATAAACCTCCATGAGTAAAATTAGAGCGATCTTATAGCTTTCGCAGCCGAATAATTCACCAATGGAAATGAAAGCTATAAGAGGCTGAAAGGCGGACACCTTAGGAAAATTTTTTAAGATGTGCAAGTTTGAGAAATGTGTCCTTTCATAAAAGCGTAGCGATGAAGGTATATTCTGTCAAAGTTCTCTCGGGATGAAATAATTGATTGTGTTGTGGATGAAGGTGTGGGTTTTATTCTGCACTATATTATGCGGTGACACTATGCTAGTGAGTTAATTATGCTGCAGTTATTCACGTCGCATAAGATTCAGCGGCACAAAGCAGGTGAAGGAAAATCATTTGAACAGCGCATTTACGATGTAGGTAAATACTGACCCTGTAACGAAAGCATGATGAGTAATATTGTCTTGGTTTTGGACATCCGCTAACCGCTTTAACGCCGCTTCTGGCGTCGCTGCTTCGATCTCTTCATCTAACTTTTTATAGCCTTGTGAAATGAGTAAGACGGCGCTCTCAACATCGGATCTCTCGACGGTGGCTACGACCTCATCTTTTTTATAGAAGATGTAATCTGGCATGGTCAAATTCCCGTGTAAACATGCAAATGCAGCGTTTTCATGATTGATGTCGACTACTTTAGCAAACACAGGCTGATTGAGCTAAGTCGGTTAATGCAGTTGCGGGTGTAATCAATAATTCTCTGACCGTTTCCAGCGAGCAAGAGAGGGCTCGATAACGTTTACTGCTGATGAACCCATGTTATGAGCAGGAGGCAGTATGCATTACATTATCAGCGGATTGAATAGCAGCGATTTCGCCCATTTATACGGGCAGGATGATGAATATCTGGCGCAGTACAACGCACGCAGAGTGTTAGCTAGCCACAACTCGGCTTTGCCAGACCGTATTGGCTTGAAGGATGTTCCATCGGGCGAGAATGCAATCTTACTCAATCACACATATCAACCCGCACAATCACCCTATCAGGGGAAGCACGCTATTTTTATTCATGAAGGCTGTACTCATTCTGGTCTATTCCATAACGAGATCCCGGAATATCTTGCTAAGCGTCAACTCTCATTGCGAGCCTTCAATCATGAGCACTGTATTATCGCCGCAGAGTTGGTGACGGACGATGCAGTGGAGCAAACAGTTTTAGCGTTGCTGCAGCGGCCTGAAACCGTTTATGTCCACGCCCATAGTGCGCGATTCGGCTGCTATCTGGCGGCAATTCATCAGCAGCAAGGTTAACTCACTCTCTTACGGCCTGCACCAAAGCGATAGCGCTGACCCTGGTACGCTGGTGTGGTGTAGCCGACAGCAAATAGCGTCTTACCACTCATCCCGCAGTGCCGACCTGCTGAGCATCTTGATGGAGCGAAGCAGGTTTTTTCGTTTTAAAGACCCGCCTGCGATCACAATTCAATTCAATTCAATTCAATTCAATTCAATTCAATTCAATTCACCTTCACCTTCACCATCAGCATTTACACTACTGCGAGCGGCCAACGAAATATTAGCCGCGTGTCTTCGTAACAAGTGCAATGGGCTGCGGACTAACCAATGAGGTGGTACTCGCTGATGCACTGCGTTATTTTCCTGTGACGACTATCAAGCTCAATTAACAACTTCATTAAAATATTGTCGTAACGCCCACATAAATGAGCGCTGCTAATAGGGTGATTGAAATATAAAAATGAATTTCATTCGGCTATTGCAATCGCCGCTTATTACATTGAAAGGGTTTCGCAATACCAGATATTCTTACTGATGCCTGTAAGGGTAATCGGTAAATATAATGTGGAATTTCTTACATTGAACTGTTTTCGTGAAATATTGCGTCGTCATTGAGCAGAAGGTTTTGTGATATGATTCCAAAAAACGGAAAAATCACCCCAGTGAACAGTTAATAATAAAATCAATTTAAAACAATGAATTGACAATTTTATTGTAAGGTCTTCGGTGGCATTTCATACAAAATGGAAGCATTGTGTAAAATATGAATTTGCAAGAGCTTATTAAATGATGTTTTACTGTTGCTGCTGAATCTTTCTCACTGAGAATGATGGAAGTGACAACTCGTCTGGAAACTGTCATTCCAGCGAATTGGACGATTCCTGTTATCGATAGCTGTTATTTGCCCACTCATTAGCCTTGAGTGGGTGCTGATAGGTGAACTATGTATATATTAACAAAATGCTTTATTTTATCTGTGCTTATTATGATTGGGAATTGGTTTTTGAGTGGGGCCTGCATTGTTCCTGGCTTTATTGATTACACGCCACAATATGAACTCTCTAAGATGATTGTCATGATAACATCGTTAACGACATTTATTACGCTAGGTCTTAAGTTGAATAAATATATCGCGCGTAAATTTGATCTGACACGCTGATTGATTACCACTATGGATGATGGCTTGATGAACACGGCCAAACCTTTGGCATGTAGTCGTAAATATATCCCTTTTCGTACTAATGTTTTTATCTACAGCTTTACCGCTAGATTTCCCCGATCGTGTCGAATGATAAACGAAGCAAGTGTGAACCGTGCAATTCGGGCACTCAACATCACGCGCATCATTGTTGCGCACCGAAAAAGCACGATAGAGTCTGCGGACAGAATTATTACCCTTGATTAATGGTCCTGTTCAAATGTGCGGGTAGTGAAACTCACTGGATTGCCCCTATCGTCAATAACTTCATACTGGACCGTCTCGCTGGGAAGTAAGGCGTGTGCTGATAATAGGGTTTGCTTTGTAAAAGGCGCCACCAGCACATCATCCACTTTGAGCTTATTGGTAATCTGTAAGCGTAAGCTCATATACCACGCGGTTGGATTTTCAAGTGTTAGCTGACGATCGTGCACGACAAATCGCAGCTTCTGCACATCTTCAGGCTGAGGCGCACCTAGCGCCGCCGGTCGGATAAAAACCTTAAGCCGCAATCGCAACGGCAACAGGATTTTTTGTTCGGCGCTGCCGGTTTGCCTGCTCAGCGCGGGAATCTGATAAATATTCAGCCAGTAAAGGCTCTCACGATCCTCCGGCAGTGACTGGCGTGAAGTAAGCACCAGACGAATCGCACGCTGCTCATCGGGTGCGAGTTTCATCATCGGCGGCATGGCAAAAATGGGCGCAGTACTCAATTCCGGGGACTGCATCACATCACCGTCATCGCTCCAGATCTGCACCACGGAGGGGGTATCAGCACCGTTTTTTATATTTAGCGTCTGGCTGCTCTCATCGGCATTAAAAATGATGCGTGTTCTATCCACATTCACCACGGCTATGGCGTGAACGGCGAATAACAGGCTGCTCAACGCCAATGTGTTACTGAAAACTGACCACCACTTGCAACTGCGCATTGACTGTCCCTGCTGTCACTGTTTGTCCACTTAAGGCTTCGAGCGAAGCCAAAAAATCACCGCTGTAAATATTGCTGCTGCCGGAAGAGACCAGCGAGGTGAGATCGGTATAGGCATACCAGCCGCGCGTATTCCCGCTGCCAGTGCTGGCGAGGTTGGGCAATAAATTAATGGCAGAACCACTGGCGTTATAAATTTTAATGCCCACACCCGAGGCCACGCCGCTGCTGCCATATTGATTATCCAGCAGCCAGGTTAATCCGCCGCCGCTGGTGGTCAAACCTAACTGTGTCGCCTGTGTCACCGCATTGGGCTGATTCACCAGCAAGCCCATCGCGACATTGGCGGCAGTGCTGGTGGAGGTACTGGTGCTGGATCGCGCGCCCGTTTCGCACTGCAATGAGATGGAAAACGGTACCTGGCTGCTGCCGCCCGCCTTGAGCGCATTCACGCTGATGGTCGGCAACAGCACTACAGAAGGGTAGTTTTGTACTTCACACAGCGCGCCACGCACATAGGTCACGTTGCGATAAGTGCTCCAGGCGGCGGGCCAGTTGCCGTAAAATCCGTACCAATAGCTGGCGCTGTCCTGGCCTACCGCCAGACTGTTGGTGTCCAGACCTGGGCCTTTAAACGCAATGTAGCCGCGCGGCTGCGTCCACAGATCGCTATAGCGGTTATCGCCATTGGCGTAATAGCTGGTTGAACTGATTTTGAACATCTCGTACAGCACGTTGCTAAACGCACTGGCCGGAATGTAAATGTAGGTGCCGTCGGAGTACCAACTGTCAGCGGTAAACTGGCGTGACTTCCAGTAACGACTGTAGTACTCGCCGGTGGTCAGATTGGTCATGCGCACCGCCACGTTTTTCGCCACGTCGTAATAAGCCCCGCTGACCTCGCTGCTGGCGTACATGCCGGCATAGGCGCTGTCGCCGTTGGTGGCGTACATCTCATACAGACTGCCTGCATCCGCCACCGCACAGCGGTAGAGGATTTGATTGGGGCTGTAAGCGGTGTTGCTGGCGGCGCTGAGAAACGAGCCCACTGAACTCGCCAGCAATGCCCCTGCGGGCTGAAATGAGGTGCCGCTGTTAATACTGATTACTGAAGGCAATCCTACGTTGCCAGAGCAGGTGTCACAGGCACCTGTCCAGGAGGCTGCGGTATAGCCCGCAGCTTTAGCGGCGGCAGAGAGTGATGAAGCACTGGTGACTTTGATGCAATTAGCCCATGACGTCAGGGGCAGCATCAGCAGCACAACCAGGAGGGAGTTAATTTTCACTTGTTATAGCGTCCTGCAAATACCATTGAGAAGGATAAGCGCCTGTTGCGCCTTTCCGGTGATTTGATAATTGACGGCGCAGCGTTGAGTTTTGCCATCCCAGCTGATTTGCAGACTGCCGGAGTCATGCGGTACGCGCGCGTAAAGTTGGCTTCCCTGACCGACAACGCCAATCACGGTGTTGGAGGCATCACGCACTTCGGCGCCCATCGGCGGTGCCATCCCCTCGGTGGTATTCAGTGAAATCAACACTGCGGTGCCGCGTAAGGTGGCAAAACTAAC
This sequence comes from Pantoea sp. BL1, assembly GCF_000963985.1. NCBI lineage: Bacteria > Pseudomonadati > Pseudomonadota > Gammaproteobacteria > Enterobacterales > Erwiniaceae > Pantoea > Pantoea sp. BL1. The sequence goes on from NZ_JZRH01000015.1 coordinate 47,411, forward strand.
CTGACTCACGGCACCAGCGTAAGGAACCACACGCTGGCTTCCGCCGTTTAACTCGGCATCGGCGCGCATGTGCAACGTATCAAGGCTGACCGTGTTTTCACGATAAGGAGTGAGTGAAGGCAACAGCGCATATCCGTTGCGGTCGATAATTGCACCTTGCCCGTTTTGAACCGCCGCACCTTGCGCGCCCTCTGCTTGGATCAACGCGAACGTATCGCTGGTGTAAGGCCCAGCGGTGAGACCGCCACGATGCAGCAGTAAAGTGCCAGACGTACCCAAACCGACCTGGCGATAGTGATCACCCTGGCCGTAATTGGCGCGGACTGCGCCAAAACGGGTGTTTTGCTGCAGGTTGCCCCCAAAAGAGCTTGCTTCTCCGTTGACGCCATTGCGGTAATGCTCAGTTCCTCCGTAGAGCGAATAGGAGAAATCGCGCTGTTCGCCTGCTGAACCGGTCAGTGACACCATCGAAGACTGGCTCTGTTTTGACTGGTTGTAGTTGTAGGCCACAGACGAAAGCCCCGCGCCCCAGTTAAGCGGCACTGAAATATTCACTGACAGGGTATTTTCGCTGTATCGCTGCTGGCGGCTGCTGTCGAGGTTATCGTTGACGCTCACGTTGAATTGCTGGGTATTCCACCAGGTGCGTTGACGCGCCACGTTGATACCGTAACTGATATTGCGCCAGCTGTTGCTATAGCCGAACTGCAACTGGGTAATGCGTGACTGATTGTTATAATAGTCGGCCGTGCTGGCGCTTAAACTGACCAGGCCATACGCATCCATTGACTGGCTGAGTGTCGCCGATAAGCGATTACGCTGGTTAAGCGAGTCTGAGTAGTAGCTGATGTCCGCTTGTTGCTGGCGCCGAACCCCTAGCACATCCTGCAAATCGCGAAATCCTCGAGTCGAATATCGATAGGCGGCGAGTACCAGGTTAGTGCCAGTTTGAAAGGTTTTGCTGTAGCTCAACTCTGCACGCCAGCCCGAGGTGCGCTGGTCATTTTCTGCCTTTGCCTGGGAAAACGTGGTGTTGAGACCTAATGCACCGGCGCCGGTTGCCCAGACACCGCCCAGAAGCCACGCCTGGTAATCTTCCGCCAGCCGTGAACCGAACGTTGCCGTCAAACTATTGCTCACGCCGTGCTGCATCACGCCTTCAAAGAAAGCATTATTAACGGCGTAATATTGGCGGACACGGCCCAGGGCCAGCGAGTAATGCCAGTTGCCCGGACGCACCGAATCAGGAACCGAGGAGTAGGGCACCGTGAAGGTGGCGATTTTACCGTTGGCTTCAATCACCTCAACCTCAAAATCTCCCTGGCTGCGAGTGTTGTTGAGATCATCAATAATAAACGGGCCAGGCGGCACCACCGTCTCATAGATCACTTTGTTCAACTGTTTCACGACCACCCGGGCGTTAGTGGTGGCGATGCCGCGGATTTCAGGAGCGTAACCGCGCCTGCCTTGCGGCCACATACGTTCGTCAGTGGCGAGTTTCAGGCCATTAAATGGCAGACTGCCAAACAGCGAACTGTCAGTGTAACTATCGCCAAGGGAGATCTGGCTATTGATCGACGCTAACGGCCGTTGTACCCAGGTTCGCACCTTGTTGTAGCGATAGCTGCTGCCACCCAGACTGCTGCTGAGGTAGCGAAGATTGCCCTGATGACGCAACTGCCAGGTGGCGATGTTGGTGCCTGCGGTGATCCCGCTCCACAGGTATTGATAGCGGTAGGCGGCAGCACTGTTTTCTGTCCAGGTGTAATTGGTGTTATGGCGCAGGAACAACGCCGTCATCCCGGCATCCCACTGTTCGGGTGGAATATAGCCACGTGGCGTGCGGTTAAGCGCTGACAGGGGCAAGGTGATATTCAGGCGTAATGCGGCGGCATCAAAATCCCAGTTGCCTTGCGGCGTCCAGTCGCTAAGGGGAGCGCATTGATGAGCTATTTGCCGCGTGCTGTTTTTTAACTGCATCTGCTTAATCAACGCAAAGGGCAAGCACGGCTCTACCGCTTTCCCTGGTGCGGAGGGCAAAAATTCCAGCTTCACGCTGGATGACACGAGTCTATTATTTAAATAAACGTCGACCAGATAATGGCCCGCTGGCAACTCGCTTTGGTTGAATTGCGCGATGTTTTGACCGAAAGCCGAGCCTTTAAACAGCGACGGGTCAAAATAATATTCATCGCTATAGACGGGCGTTGAACAATAGAATGAAACGGTCAGCACGAATAAGGGGAGTTTCAATTCACTGGGAGTTGATGGGGTAACTTTCACTTATTCTGGCTCCCTGATCGTTAATCGCGTCGAGTTTGACGCTGCCTACACCTTGTAAGCGTTGTTTGGTATGACTGAACCAGCAGGTATGTGTGGAAAAGGGGGCAACCATCACGGGTTCGCACTCAACGTTTTTCCCCATCATGCGTATCGAAATAGCGACGAATGAAGCATGCCAGGGCTGCGCATTATCGATCTGCAGTCCGCTGCCTTTATGAGGATCAGAAAGAGCACGGACTTTTATGCCGTTTAAAATATTTCCCGGTTTGCCTATAGCCGCAGGGCGATAAAAAAATTTCACCCGATTGCGCAGCATCACCGTCATGGCATTTTTATCTGCGGCAGCCTGTGATGTGGGCGGAATTTGCAGCATGTTAAACCAGTAAACGGACTCTCTGTCCTGCGGCAGTTTCTCTGACTGGCTCAGGACAATACGCGCGACCTGCCCTGATTTCGGCTGAATACGAAATACCGGTGGAGTGGTAATAAAGGGTACGCGATTAATCTGCTGTGGTTCGGCATCCATATCGCCATCATCAAACCAGGTCTGAATAACATAGGGAATGTTATCGTCATTTTTAAATTGAATATTGATGGAGCTGGCTGGCGCCGGATAAATAATCCGACTGCCCAACAGCGTGACGCTTGCAGTCGCCGTCGCTGACATTGTGCTAAGCAATAAAGCACCAAAAATATTTCGTAAATACATACGCAGGGTCTCGTGGAAATCTACGTACGCCCGAATAGCCGGGCGCACGCTGAGGATTTATTATTGGTAAGTCACCGCGTATTGTAATGAAGCAGCCACGGTACCCGCGGCCGCGACGCCATTGGCATAATATTGTGCGTTATAGGTCGCTGAAGATTCGGTTTCATCGGCGGCAAGGGTCAGGTCGCCATCGCCGGTATAGCCTCCCGTCAGGTTGATCACGGCGTCTTTGCTATCCACCAGCTGGACTTCAACATTCTGCGCAGTACCGGTGTTCGCCAGGTTGCCATTGGCCGTCACGTTATTACCGACAAATACTGTTGAAATTTTTGTCGATGAAGCGGAGTTAGCGGTGCATCCGGTCAAACCGACGGTGAAGGCCGTCTGTCCGGCAACATTGCCACTGGCCGCCAGATCGGATTTGCTCACGGTGGGCATCAGCACCACCGGTGAGGCCGCATTGCCATTCACCGATATGGAACAGGTTTCATCAGAGACTTCACCCTGGAAGTTAATGGTGTTATCGGAAGCTGCACCCGCAGAGGCCGAGAACAGTACACTGGTGATAACCAGTGAAAGCAGTGTTTTATGTGTTTGCGTCATTTCGTTTAATCCTTTTACTTAGTGACCCGAGATCAGCTGATTAAGGCTGGTACCGGTCTTCCGTCGAATCGAATCTTTGATGTTGTAGATCTTTTTCATCTCATGGTTCATTGCTATCGAAATGGCAGAAAGTGAATTCCCTTTTAAGGCTAAATCCAGAAAGGTGACTTCCTCATTCGACAGTGCATTAACTCTCCTTGTTGTGCCTCCTTTTAAACCATAATAGGTACTGTTAATCACCTTCTTGATATCCTCTAACCGATCTTCACAATAAATAACCGAGTGGATTCCCTCTCTCTTTATCCAATGTGCAGCCAGAGCAGCCAGTGGACGATCGGAGACTAAAATGATTGTGAGTCCGGTGGATTTCAAATAATCAATCCAGTTTTTATTGGTGAGATAACGTAAGTTTTCTCGCGAAAAATCAACGAATATACATCCCCGGCAAAACACACTTTCATAGCGACCGGCCACTAATGACAACACACCTTTAATCAGGTAATGGTTGTTCCCCGGCCAAATCGCAATTTTCTGTATCGGGCAGCGATTAAGAATATCGTTGTTTCGGTTCGTCAGCTGGCAGCCATATTTACAACTGGCACAGCGTAAGTCCTCTCGTGTTGTATTTTTCATAACAAACTCATCCGCTCCTGTAAGAGCTGCGGATATCCTGGCAGGATAGTTGTTCTTATTCAACGAGTTAAGAAATTCAGTCATTTCCTGTCCTCAGAAAAGTCTTAGGTTGTACGGGATAGCGTTTCTTTAAAATGTCATTGTCTTTTCTTCACTTGGCATGCAAGTCATCGCTTCATACCTCTATCGAGTTAAGAACTTTCTAATTCCTCCAGGATTAATGGAGAAAATCAGTGGTTAAGATCAAAAATCAGATAGCATTAATTGCTAAATAATTTAATCTTCGGCAGTGATTAACCGAGGCATTTTCAATGTGATAAGTGGTTTTTTAGGGCTTTTAATTGGTGTTTAAGTAATGGAAACTGCCTCAAATCTATGAAGTGTGATGCAGCGAGGTAATGGAGTAATGAAGTTCACCTTGCGGAAGGGGATATTTATCTCTATTAAGAATATTCTTACACCTAATGCGTGGCGGATTTGATCCTAAAATGTCCAGATGGATGTATTCTTTGACATGCGATTAGCAGACCTGCGACTGCTTTGGTTAATGTAATTAATCAAAGCGGATGAATGCTCTGACCCTTAACCCTGATTTATCGATGAATTATTTTGCTTTTTTAAATCAATTGTTAATCGCGGGTGTTCATATCAATCATAATGAATAACCTGTTTTCCTGGCAGGAAAACGAAACAAATATTGTCTGGTTGAGGCTATGTTGTGAATTAAACGACATTACAAGTCGGGCCAGCGACATTCGTCACGCATGGTTTGCGCTAATGCGGAGGCAGCGTGGGAAAGCTGGTGTTGCTTCAATCGCAAAATACCTACTCGTCGCTCAATGTGTGGCGCGACCAGCGGTACACAAACCGCGCCGAGTTCTCGCATCTGCTGAATGCAGAGTGCAGGTACGGCGCTGGCCCCCAAACCATTGGCGACCATTTTTCCCACGGTGACCAATTGATGACTCTCGTAAGCAACGTCGAGTCTTCTGCCTGCCTGAGCCAGTGACTGCTCAAGCAGCAGACGCACCGCTGAAGGGCGTTGCAACGTAATGAAATCCAGATGCAGCAGTTCACGCCAGCTCAGCTGTGGCTTATCCGCTAACGGGCTATCAGCGGGCACCACGGCAACAAAGCGGTCGCTGCCCAGCGGGGTGAAGTGCAGCGCATCGGCCAGTTCGGGTTCAAAGGCGACGCCCATCTCTACACGCCCCTCCTGCACCATCTCCAGCACTGTCTCATTTATTACGTCATGCACCGAGATATTGACGCCTGGATAGCGCTGACGAAAGGCCTTCAGCACCGCAGGCAGCAAGTTGCCAGCGAACGAGGGCATGGCGGCAATCGACACTTTTCCCAGCTGCAGCGTGAAACGCAGATGCATTGCCTCTTCGGCGTTTTCCCAGTCTGCCAGCAGTCGTCGCGCCATCGGGAAAAAAATCTCACCTTCCGGGGTCAACGAAACATGGCGCGTGGTACGCATAAATAACGGTCCGCCCAACGCTTCTTCAAGTCCGCTGATCGCCAGGCTTAACGCCGGTTGCGAAATCGCCAGGCGTTCGCTGGCTTGGGCAAAACTCAAAGTGTGAGCGACCGCTAAGAATGCACGTAACTGCTTGATAGTCATTTTCATTTTTTAATTTGTTAACTTTATGTAAAACAACGATTAATGGAATATTAATAAAAAAAATAAATGAAAGGCCAATAAAAACAAAATTAACAAATCATTATTGTGACGCGAGGATGGCTTTATTCAGTGAGCTGAGGAGATGTACAGCAATGGCAGGATTGGATAAACGCGTCACCAGTTATCAGCAGGCGCTGGCCGGATTGCAAGATGGCATGACACTGCTGGCGGGGGGATTTGGCCTGTGCGGTATTCCAGAAAATCTCATCGCCCAGATCCGCCAGCAGGGGATAACGGGACTGACCGTGGTCTCGAACAACTGTGGTGTCGATGGATTTGGCCTCGGCCTGTTGCTGGAAAATCAGCAGATTAAAACCATGATCGCCTCTTACGTCGGCGAAAACGCGCTGTTTGAACAGCAGATGCTCAGTGGTGAGCTGGAGGTGATTCTCACGCCGCAGGGCACGCTGGCAGAAAAAGTGCGCGCAGGCGGCGCCGGGATACCGGCATTTTACACCGCCACCGGCTACGGCACGCCCGTGGCGGAAGGCAAAGAAGTCAGAGAATTCGATGGACGACATTACATCCTTGAGCAGGCAATTCGCGGAGATTTCGCCATTGTGAAAGGTTGGAAAGCGGATTGGTATGGCAATGTCATCTATCGTCACACCGCGCAGAATTTCAACCCACTGATGGCGATGGCCGCTCGCGTCACCGTGGTTGAAGTTGAAGAGATTGTGGCGCCGGGTGAGCTGGACCCGGCCGCGATCCATACGCCGGGCATTTATGTTGATCGCCTGATTCAGGGCAGCTTCGAAAAACGCATCGAGAAACGCACCCTGAGTGAAGGAGGCGCACATGCTCACGCGTGAACAAATGGCGCAGCGCGTGGCTCAGGAGCTGCGCGATGGCGATTACGTCAATCTTGGTATTGGGATGCCGACGCTGGTCGCCAACTACGTACCTGAGGGGATGGACGTGATGATGCAGTCGGAAAACGGTTTATTGGGCATGGGGGCGTTTCCCACTGAAGCTGAGCTGGATGCCGACATGATCAACGCGGGCAAACAAACCCTGACCGCACGCAAAGGTGCGGCAATCTTCGATTCTGCACAGTCCTTCGCCATGATTCGTGGGGGGCATGTTGATCTGACGGTGCTGGGTGCGCTGGAAGTGGACGTCAACGGCAATATCGCGTCGTGGATGATCCCCGGAAAAATGGTCAAGGGCATGGGCGGTGCAATGGATCTGGTGGCGGGTGCGGAAAACATCATCGTGATGATGACGCACGCTTCTAAGCATGGCGAATCAAAGCTGCTGTCCGAATGCACCTTGCCGCTCACCGGCGTCGGTTGCATTCGAAAAGTCATTACTGAACTGGGCTGGCTGGAAATCGAAGAGGGCGCTTTTGTGCTGCGTGAGTATGCGCCGGGCGTCTCGATCGATGAAATCCGTGCAAAGACGGCCGGGCAATTACGCATCGCTGATGATGTCCGTGAAATGCGTTTATCCCAGGAGGCACTATGAACGAATGTGTGATTGTCGCAGCCACCCGTACGCCAATCGGCCGTTTTCATGGTGCTCTCGTGTCTCTTACCGCGGCGTCGCTGGGCCAGCAGGTGATCGCAGCCCTGCTGAATCAGACCGCGCTCGATCCCGCGCTGATCGATGAGGTGATGATGGGGCAGGTGCTCACCGCCGGATGCGGGCAAAACCCCGCGCGCCAGGCGGCCATAGCGGCGGGTGTGCCTTATAGCGTCCCTGCCAGCACGCTGAACATGGTGTGTGGCTCGGGATTAAAAGCGGTGATTCTGGCGGCGCAGGCGATTCAAAGCGGTGCCGCTGACATCATCATTGCGGGCGGTCAGGAGAGCATGAGCCAGTCGCCTTATTTGCTACCTGACGCGCGTGGCGGCTGCCGTCTGGGGCACAGTCAGCTGATGGACAGCGTGATCCACGATGGTCTGTGGGATGCGTTCAACGATTATCACATGGGGATCACCGCCGAGAATCTGGCCGAAGAATATGGCATCAGCCGTGCCGATCAGGATGCCTTTGCCTTGCAATCCCAGCAGAAAGCGGTGGCGGCACAACAACAAGGCGTTTTTCGTGCCGAAATCACGCCTGTCACGGTGGAACAGGGCAAAGGTGAAACGCGGGTGATCAGTGAAGATGAACAACCACGCGCGGACAGTTCAATTGAGCGACTGGCGCGCCTGCATCCGGCGTTTAAAAAGGACGGCAGCGTCACCGCTGGCAATGCTTCAAGCCTGAATGATGGTGCAGCCGCCGTGCTGCTGATGTCCGCATCGCGCGCTGCCGCATTAGGGTTGCCGGTGCTGGCGCGATTAACCGGAAGCGGCATTGCCGGAGTGGATCCGGCAGTGATGGGCATTGGCCCGGTGGCCGCCAGCCGCAAAGCCCTTGAGCAGGCGGCATGGACGCTGGATCAAGTGGATTTAATCGAAGCGAACGAAGCGTTTGCCGCGCAGGCACTGGCGGTGGGCAAAGCGCTCGACTGGCAGCCGGAGCGTGTCAATGTCAACGGCGGTGCGATTGCGCTGGGCCATCCGATTGGTGCCTCCGGCTGCCGCATTCTGGTGACGCTCATTCATGCCTTGCAGCAGCGTGAGCTGAAGCGCGGTCTGGCAACGCTGTGTGTGGGTGGCGGCATGGGCGTCGCTCTGGCAGTTGAACGTCCGGATTGAGGCGGACCGGTTCCCATTTTTGGCAATGTTTTTACCTTCAACCCGACAAAATAATAAGGAAGCAACATGAGTGTCGTTATTGCCCTCGCTGCGCTTGGGTTGCTGATGTTAGCCGCCTATCGCGGCTATAGCGTAATTTTGTTCGCCCCGATTGCCGCGCTGTTAGCGGTGCTGTTAACCGAGCCGGCTGCGGTCGCACCGGTGTTCAGCGGCCTGTTTATGGAAAAGATGGTGGGCTTTGTGAAGCTCTACTTCCCGGTGTTTCTGCTGGGCGCCATCTTTGGCAAATTGATTGAGCTATCCGGATTCTCACGCTCAATTGTCACGGCGGCGATTACGCTGCTGGGGCGTCGCCATGCCATCCCGGTGATTGTGCTGGTGTGCGCACTATTGACGTACGGCGGCGTATCGCTGTTTGTGGTGGCGTTCGCCGTTTATCCGTTTGCCGCAGAACTGTTCCGTCAGAGCAATATCCCTAAGCGCTTGATTCCGGCAACGGTGGCACTGGGTGCGTTCTCCTTCACCATGGATGCACTGCCCGGCACGCCACAAATCCAGAACATCATACCTGGTAGTTTCTTAGGCACTAATGCCTGGGCTGCGCCATGGTTGGGGTTGATCGGTTCACTCTTCATTATTGTGGTGGGCTTGCTGTGGCTGGATCGGCAACGCCGTAAGGCGCAAGCGAACAACGAGCAGTACGGAACCAACCTGAAGAATGAGCCGGAAACCGCTGAGAATGTGCAACTGCCGCATCCAGCGATTGCCATTCTGCCGCTGATTTTGGTTGGGGTACTCAATCTCTGCTTCACCTGGTGGATTCCTGCCTGGTACGGTGCGCACAGCAGTGTCACGCTTCCGGGTAATCCCACGCCCATTGTGACTGATATCGTCAAAAGTACTGCGATCTGGGCCGTGCAGGCTGCATTGCTGAGCGGCATTCTGGTGGTATTGATCTTCGGCTGGCGCAATATTCGCGGTCGTCTGGCGGAAGGCAGCCGCACCGCGGTGGCGGGTGCATTGCTGGCGGCGATGAATACCGCCTCCGAATACGGTTTTGGTGCGGTGATCGCCGCGTTACCGGGCTTTGTGGTGTTGTCTGGCGTACTGCAGGCGATTCCCAACCCGCTGCTCAATGAAGCGATCAGCATTACCGTACTGGCGGGGATCACCGGTTCGGCGTCGGGCGGGATGAGTATTGCGCTGGCGGCAATGGCTGAACACTTCGTGCAGGCGGCACAGGCCACGGGTATTCCAATGGAAGTGTTGCACCGTGTGGCGGCCATGGCCAGCGGCGGGATGGATACACTGCCACACAATGGCGCCGTCATCACGCTGTTAGCGATCACCGGTCTAAGCCATAAAGAAGCCTATGGTGGCATCTTCGCCATCACCATTATCAAAAGTCTGGCAGTGCTATTTGTGATTGGGGTGTTTTACCTCACCGGCATTGTCTGAAGGAGGATAAATCGATGCAATTAGCAGGAAAAGTGGCACTAGTGACCGGTTCAACCAGCGGAATTGGATTAGGTATTGCTGAGCAACTGGCACTGGCCGGCGCCACGGTAATACTCAACTGCTTTGGCGAAGTGGAACACGCGAAAGCGCTTATCGCTGCCACCGGGGCAACAGTGGATTATCACGCGGCAGACATGTCCGATCCGCAGCAAATCGCCGCGATGATAGCGTGGGCAGAAGGGCAGTATGGTGCGGTGGACATTCTGGTGAACAACGCCGGTATTCAGTACACCGCGCCGGTGGAGTCATTTCCGATTGAGAAATGGGATGCGATTATTGCTATCAATCTCTCCTCGGTATTCCACACCAGTCGCGCCGTCTTGCCAGGCATGCAGGCACGTCACTGGGGGCGCATCATCAATATCGCCTCCGTGCATGGCCTGGTGGCGTCGAAAGAGAAAGCGGCCTATGTTGCTGCGAAGCATGGTGTGGTGGGGCTGACAAAAGTGATCGCGCTGGAGAACGCACAATCACCGATCACCTGCAACGCCATCTGTCCGGGCTGGGTGTTAACGCCGCTGGTGCAGCAGCAGATCGACAAACGCATTGCGGCTGGCGAAGATGCCGAAACCGCGCGACTGGCGTTATTGTCAGAGAAGCAACCTGCTCAGGCGTTTGTCACGCCAGAACAGTTGGGGGCGTTGGTGCTGTTTCTTTGCAGCGAAGGCGGTGCGCAGGTGCGCGGTGCAGCCTGGAATATGGATGGCGGCTGGCTGGCGCAGTGATGCGTGGTGCTATTACTTCGCCAGCCACTGTAGGATCAGCGCCAATGCATTCGGCTGTGAACTTAGGACCTGATGCTGGATGCCAAATAGCTTGCGCATTGCTTAGGGCAGTGTCCACGTTACGTGAGTAGGATTAAAGTGCCAGGTAAACATTCTTCCCGTATAGATCTTGTAACGTGATGGTACGGAAAGATTCAGTGTCACTTTGAAGATAATGTTTGGCAATTAAGCATTTGAACTTTGATACATATCGCACTTATGTCAAATTGCGTTAACCCAAAAAATAATAAACCATGTAAACTATGTGTGATATTTGTTTATTCAATTCATAGGATTATATATGGACCGTGATAAGGACGTTAAAGCAGCTGAAGTGAAACTGATAGCGATAAGCGGCGGTAAAACTAAACAGGGCGGTACACTAAATGGTACCTGTGGAATTACATGCCAGGGCATCCCAGCTGTTCTGGAAGGGAATTTCGTTGAATACCCAGATGGATCTCAAGCCACAGTTCTTCGCGATGAATCAACAACACTGGCGCAGCATGATGAGCATGGCAATAGCCTCACCGTAGCGGCTACTGGAACTATGCTTTCTAATGGCGACATGATATCTGATGCCGGTCAGCAGAAGCTGGGTACGGTGATTTTCAGCAATCACACATCAGGTGTTTATGAGTTCGATGAGTCTGACATAGTAAAAATGAAGGCAGAGGGATTGCTATGAGTATGCTCCCTGGTATCTGGACGGGAGATACAACTACTCATGGTGGAGTTTTAGTTGAAGGTGAACCAACGTTTACTTATGGAAATAAAGCTTCTGCTGTATTAATCGGTCATAAATTTTGGTGTCCTAAGTGTTTTTGCTGGTCAGTATTTGTTGAGGGTGAGCAAAGCTACACGGTTGATGGTCGGGCTAGAGTCTTACAAGGACATAAATCTTCATGCGGTGCTTCTGCTATTCACACACAAGGTTTTCATTATCATATAGGAACGACTGGAAGCTCAAAATCACCTCAACAACAATCGACTCAGGTAATTGCTAATGAAGTTGATAAAAATAAGTCATCTGGTGATTATTATCATAAATTTCATATTAACAACTATGGTAATGGGAGTTTAAACTATGTCGTTTTGTCCGGTGATAATGTATTAGAACAAGGATCAGTATCATCCATTACAGACTTGGCCATTGGCAGTACATCACATGTAAGAACTAATGAGTCTCGAAAAATAACACTCGCTATAACCCCGCCTCGGTTAAAAATATAAAAAAGGGATCTTTTATGGGAGTGAAAAACCTCTACGCAGGTTTTAATAGCCGTACAGTAACTCAAGATACATACATTGTAAGAAAGTTAGAGAAAACTCGTTACTTAGATAAAGAAAACTATTCTAGAATTACAATCGAACCTATTACCATACAGCAAATCCCCAAAGCTATGTCACGAATGGGTTGGAAGCGCTCTGCTTCGTTTATGACCCGATGGCTAAATTCCCCTGCCTGGAAATGTCCTGAATCATGGAAGGACGGAAGGGAGTTGCCAGAAGGTATGTATATACCAGATCAGCATTGTGATGATACGACGATAAAGATGTCTTGGTTGATAGGCTACCCTAGGGTAGCTAATGCTGTGACAAAACTTCTCAATGAAAGAGCACTATCACCTGCGGCACTAAAAATGACGGCCAAAAGGCTTAAGCGTCTCGGATGGGATGGTACTGGTGCATACACCTTTGGGCGAAAGAATATTCTTGGTCGGCCTTCTATGTCTGCCAGGGAGTTAGAGCAAAATTATCAAAATAATTACCTTGGGGTGGGAGATAATTTTACTCTTCATCTAATGTGGGACACCTTAGATGATGTATTTGGTTCTCTTGGGACCTTCAGTTTGAAGGTGGGAGTAATAGGTACAGCCTATAGTGATTCATCAAAAAATGTATTTTTTGAACCATCATATGCAGGAGTCTATGTAAAAGATTTCTATGATTTCAATAATGACAACGGCTGGGATCAACCCCTTGGCGTGTGGACTGAGGATGGAATTTTAACCAGGGGAGAAAGTGTGACCAGTATACTCAATATTAAAACTATTACTCTAAATAAAAAAACAAAGAAGTGTGCCTACGTGTTTAACTCTGACTTTTTAAAGTACAGAGATAAAACGGGGCGGGGAGGAGATTTTATCGTTTTTTCTGATGTGTATTGGGTGAGGTTACGTGGAGTATATCCTTTACCCTGGGGTTGAAGATTTGGCCTCCTTAAATAGGAGGCTTTGTGTTTTTATCCGAAATTATAAATCACTATCCCGCAGGTTAAGTATCCAAATAAAAGGCTTATCAAATATCTTAGTCTTAATTCTTTAATGGAGTAAGAAGTGAAAAAATAGAAAGTTAGCATGCTAAGACACAGGATGCCTGAAAAACAAAGAGTGAAAAATACACCCCATCCAGGCATATTTCCCCTATATGGATTGATTAGGTCATATGTGTAAGGTGGAAGTAAAATCTGACCAATCAGAAAGACGGATAGATATCCATATCTAAAGCGCCGGAGCTTGATACTAAATCTGGCTACTTCAGCACCCAGTAACGCTGCTATTGAGCCTGATGAAATGGCAATTGCATATGGAACTGCATTATGAGGCATATGTCCTAATCCCTTTCTGACAGTATGGTTTTTTAATGCTGCTCATCCTACTACAAAATCCTCTTAAACAGAGGTTTCGACATCGTTTTTAGTGCGGCTTTATCCACGCAGCAATACACTCTTTCATCACTCGCAGGCGCTCATCCAGCGCCGCTTTGGCACTGAGATCCTGCTGGTAAATAATCGACAGCGTGGACTGATTAATCAGATAGAAAAAGCCCAGCGCGGAGATATTGATGTTGAGTTGCATCACATCGATATCCTCGCGCACGTTTCCTTCGGTGCGTCCCCGCTGCAGCAATTGCTGGGTGATACTGCTCCAGCTCTGATTGATCTGCACAGTGATGTCAGAATCTTTGAGATGCCGCGCTTTTAGCTGATTTTCGCTGTTGAGCAGGCGAATGAACTCGGGGTTTTTCAGGTAATAATGCCAGGTGAATTCAACCAGTTGCAAAATAGCGTGGTCGGCGGGGACATGATCGAGTTTTAACGCCGCTTCCTGCTCGCGAATGTCACGATAGGCTTCTTCCAGCACGCGGGTAAACAGAATGTCTTTGTTGGTGAAGTAGTAGTAAATCAGTTGCTTATTGGCATGGGCGCGTTCGGCGATGCTATCGACGCGCGCACCGTCGAATCCTTTCTCAGCGAACTCTGCGCGCGCGGCCATCAGTATCCGCACCTGCTTATCCGTGACATCCTCAATGTTACTCGCAACACGATCAACCAAAGCAGAATCCCCACATATCACTGTTTTACTGAGCATTATAGTGCCTCTTTTTGCGCATAAAACAAGGGCAAAAATTTTCAACTAACTAGTTGGTTATGTGAATTCGATCAAAGTCAGGTCTCTTTCTGCCCACTATAGTGACGTCATCAACCAGTTAGTTGATTGATTATGAATCAGCAAACGACGGAGCGTTGAAATAGATGTTGAACGTGTTACTTCCATCACAAACGACTTTGAGGTGAATACATGGCGCAGATTCCAGTGGGCATCATCATGCACGGCGTGACCGGGCGAATGGGTAAAAATCAACATCTCATCCGCTCGATTGTGCAGATTCGACAGCAGGGCGGCGTTGCGCTGGCCAATGGCGACCGATTGATGCCGGACCCGATTCTGATTGGTCGCAACGCGGAAAAAATCGCTACGCTGGCGCGGGAGTTTGGTATCGAACGCTGGGGAACCAACATCGATGATGCACTGAATAATCCGCAGGACATCATCTTTTTTGATGCAGCCACCACACAAGCACGTCCGGCGCTACTGAAGAAAGCCATCAGCAAAGGCAAGCACGTCTATTCGGAAAAGCCGGTGGCGATGGGGATGGATGATGCGCTGGATTTGTACCATTTCGCGCGGGAAAAAGGAGTGTGTCACGGCGTGGTCCAGGACAAGCTGTGGCTGCCGGGTTTACAAAAGCTGCGCCTGTTGAATGAGTCCGGTTTCTTTGGCCGCGTGTTATCGGTGCGCGGTGAATTTGGTTACTGGGTGTTTGAAGGCGATCGCCAACCGGCCCAGCGTCCTTCCTGGAACTACCGCAGTGAGGATGGCGGCGGCATTATCCTCGATATGATTTGCCACTGGCGCTACGTCATCGACAACCTGTTTGGTGAAATCAAAAGCCTGAGCTGTATCGGTGCCACTCACATTCCACAACGCTGGGATGAACAGCAGAAACCTTATGACGCCACGGCGGACGACGCGGTTTATGCCACCTTTGAACTGCACAACGGCGCGATTGTGCAGATCAACAGCTCCTGGTGCGTGCGCGTGCGCCGTGATGACCTGGTGACATTCCAGGTGGATGGCGTAAACGGTTCCGCCGTAGCGGGTCTTAGCGATTGCTTCACGCAGGCTAGCGTTAATACGCCGAAGCCGGTGTGGAATCCGGATATCCGTCAGACACATAACTTCTTTGATGACTGGGCCAGCGTGCCGGATACCCAGGTCTATGACAACGCGTTCAAAGTGCAGTGGGAGCTGTTTTTACGCCACGTCTGGGGCGAGGGTGAGTACCGCTGGGATCTGCTGGAAGGGGCTAAGGGTTTGCAACTGGTCGATCTGGCTCTGAAAAGCTGGAAAGAGCGTCGCTGGGTTGATGTGCCATCACTGGAACGCTAAGGAGCCGAACATGAATCGACCTCATTCCGGGCAACTTTCACTGAACACAGCGACCGTGCGCCAGCAGTGGGATTTGCGGCAAATCATTGAAGGTTGTGCGCGCCATGAGATTCGCGGCATCTCGCCGTGGCGCGATCAGGTGGCAAACATCGGTTTAGCTGAAGCGGCACGGCTGATTCGTCACCACGATCTGCGGGTGAGTGGCTACTGCCGTGGCGGGATGTTTCCCGGCGTTGATCAGCAAGCACGCCAGGCGACCCTGGCCGACAACCAGCGTGCGGTGGATGAAGCGCTTGAATTAGGTGCAGAGTGCCTGGTGCTGGTGGTCGGCGGTTTGCCGCCAGGTTCGAAAGATCTGCCGGGGGCGCGCCAGCAAGTGCGTGATGGACTCAGCGCTCTGCTGGAGTACGCCCGCGCGGGTGGCATGCCGTTGGCGATTGAACCACTGCATCCGATGTACGCGGCGGATCGCGCCTGCATCAACACGCTGAAACAGGCTAACGATCTCTGCGATGAGCTGGGCGACGACGGATTGGGGATTGCCGTCGATGTCTATCACACCTGGTGGGATGCTGAGTTTTATCAGGAAATCGCGCGTGCGGGTCTGAAACGGCTGCTGGCGTTTCATATCTGCGACTGGCTCACGCCTACGCGGGACCTGCTGGAAGATCGCGGCATGATGGGCGATGGCGTTATCGATATCCGCGCCATGCGGGAAGCGGTAGAAGCTCAGGGTTACTGTGGATGGCATGAAGTCGAAATTTTCTCCCGCCTGAACTGGTGGACTCAGAATCCTGATGAGGTGCTTAAGACCTGCAAGGCTCGCCATCTGGCGCACGGTTAACCGTATCTGACAGAGCTGAAAAGCTGTTTTCGTCGGTCACAGACATTGTCGAGGAAAAGATGAATACAGATACCCGCAAAATGATTCTGGTCACCGTGCTGTGCGGCCTTGGCTACATGATGTACTCGGTGGATCGCATGACGGTGTCATCAGCCATCGGGCTGATCGCCGGAGAGTTCGGTCTCGGTAAAGCAGAGAGTGGCATTCTGCTCTCCTCCTTCTTCTTTGGCTTCATCGTCTTTCTGTTCATTTCTGGCATTATCGCCGACAAGTTGAGCGGTAAACCGGTGCTGATTCTCGGCCTGATGATGTTTTCACTGGCGACACTGTTAACCGGTGTCGCCGGCAGCATGACCAGCCTGATTTTTTACCGCGTGATGACGGGCATCGGTGAGGGCATCTTCTGGCCTGCTGCTTCGCTCGAAGTGGCCAACGTGACCAGCGAAAAACAGCGCACCACGGTCATGTCGCTCTATTGGATGGGCTATCCCATTGGCGGATTCCTTGGCACCTGGATGGGCGCCATGCTCGGTCCGATCTTTGGCTGGCGTGTGGTGTTTTACGTGGCGGGTGCCATGGGCATGCTGGTGGCGCTGTTGTATTTGGTGTTGGTGAAAAATGACCGAAAACCCGCCGAGCTGATAGCGCGCCAGACAGCGGAGAAAGTACCCTTAAAAACCTTGTTCCGCCATGCGCCCGTGTTGCTGATGGCCGCATTCTATTTCGTGCTGCTGGCAGGCTGGTGGATTGTCCTGTTGTGGGCACCCAGTTATTTGATGCAGGTGAAGAATCTGTCGATTGGTACCGCTGGCACCATCGCCAGCTTGCTCGGCATTACCGGGGCACTGGGCGGCTTTGTGCTGGGACGCTACTGTGATAAAGGCGATTTCAAACGCCGTCGCACCATTCTGATGGCCATTACCTTTATTAGCGGGCTGGTGATGGCAGCGATGGCAATCAATCTCTCCGTCCCCCTGGTGATAGTGCTGGTGCTGATCCTCGGTTTCCTTGGCTATCCGATTACCCCCATTGTTCTCTCGCTCACCGCTGAACTGGTGCCGCCCTCGCTGCGCGGTTCAGCCATCGGCTTTGTGATGAATATGGGGATGGCAGCGGGCGGTATCTCGCCGATCGTCGCGGGTTATTACGCACAACACTACAGCTTACAGCCGGTCTGGCTGGTCGCCGCCTGCGTCATCATCTGCAGCAGCGTGGTGCTGCTGGGTGTGCGTCGGCTGCCTATCGGAAGCCACAACAGTTCGCAGAATGTGATGCCGTCCGGGCATCTGGCAAAACACTGAGAGAAGGAACAGAACCATGTCTGTGAGCAATAAAGTGCGTTTACTGGATCGCAACGGTCAGCCTTACAGTTACACCCTGCAGGGTGAGCGCCACTGGAGCGTGCCAGCAAAACCGGTATTTAACCGTGACGTCTATGCGGCTGCGCATGTGGTTGCCGACCCGCAGCGGATGCAAAATCCGCAGAGTGATATGCCAATTGACTGGGATAGCACGTTGGAATACCGACATCATCTGATGTCACTCGGATTAGGCATTGCCGAAGCCATGGATACCGCCCAACGCGGCATGGGGCTGGACTGGCCAACCGCACTGGAGCTGATCAAACGCAGCGTGGAGCAAGCGAAGGCTTACCCTGGTGCACGGGTGGCCAGCGGTGCGGGCACCGATCATCTGACCGATTTTTCCCTGCTGACCTTGCAGGATGTGATTGCCGCGTATGAACAGCAAATCGCGGCGATTGAGGGGTGTGGTGGACGTATTATTTTAATGGCCAGTCGTGCGCTCGCCGCGATTGCCAAAGGGCCAGATGACTACATCAAGGTGTACAGCACTCTTTTACGTCAGGTGCGTGAACCGGTTATTTTGCACTGGCTGGGGGATATGTTCGATCCAGCGCTACGCGGCTACTGGGGCGGCGCGACAATTCACAGCGCGATGGAGGTCTGTCTGGCGGTGATTCGCGAGAATGAGGCCAAAGTGGAGGGGATAAAAATCTCTCTGCTGGATAAAGATCGAGAAATTGAGATGCGCCGCCAGCTGCCGGCATCCGTTAAAATGTATACCGGTGATGATTTCAATTATCCCGAATTGATCGCCGGGGATGAGCAGGGCTTCTCACATGCGCTACTGGGTATTCTCGACGGCATTGCACCGGCCGCCACCAGCGCGCTGCATGCATTAGCACAGGGCGATCGTGCCACCTTTGAACGGATACTGGCTCCGACAGTGCCGCTGGCGCGCCATTTGTTCTCGGCGCCCACGCAGTATTACAAGGCGGGTATCGTGTTCCTCGCGTGGTTGAATGGCCATCAGAAACATTTCACCTTACTGGGTGGCATGCAGAGTGCGCGCAGTCTGGCGCACTACTCTGAAGCATTCAGACTGGCTGACGAGGCGGGTTTGCTCAATAACGCGGATGTGGCTGCGGAGCGCATGTGGCTGCTGGCAAAAATGCACGGTATTTAGCCTATCGGCCTAATGTGATGAGATGCTATTTAAGCCGTCCGGATTTCTGACGGAAAAAGAAGATTCACACGGTTAGAGCGAAAAGAAGCCCGCCATTGGCGGGCTTGATAGCAGCGGCTATCGAATAATCTCGTAGGTGACGCGCGTGTATGTACTGCAACCACGATTGTGGCAGTCCATTATTGCAGGAATATTTTGTTACTGAACATACTGTTTCCTGATGGTTGTGTGGCAGTGGGCTTTAAGCGCTGACTCAAATGTACTGAATATTGAGCGAACCCTGTGCCGATGTCGTGATCTGCGCCTGAACCCGCCACGTTGAGTGTATGCGTTCGGGTGTGAGTACTGCATTGGGCTTACCCGTCGAAACCACACGACCCTGATCGAGTACCACAAGGTGTTGGCAATATTTTGCCGCCAGATTCAGGTCGTGAAGTGCAATCACCACCGTCACTGGCAGCGAAGAGATAAGACGCATCAATTCAAGCTGGAATTGGATGTCCAGGTGATTGACGGGCTCATCCAGCAGTAAAACATCCGGTTTTTGCGCCAGTGCGCGGGCAATTTGGCAACGCTGGCGCTCACCGCCGGATAATCGTTGCCAGCAGCGGTCGACCAAATTTTCCAGTTGCATTAACGCCACCGCCTCGTGAACGGCGCTGGCATCTTCTGCCGTCCAGAACTGGAATGCGCCACGATGAGGTGTGCGCCCGAGACGAATAATGTCAATCACCGTGAGTTCATCATCGGCCTCGGCATGTTGCGGGACAAAGGCCAGCTTACGCGCCAGTTGATGGCGCGAAAGTTGGTTCAGCCTCAGTTCGCCGAGGGTTATCTTCGCCCCCGAATCAGGCATTAGCCCAGCCAGTGCACGCAGCAGGGTAGATTTCCCTGAACCGTTCGGGCCAAGCAAACCTACGGTTGCAGACTGAGCCGCGTCGAAGGAGACCGCAGTGAGGATACGACGCGCCTGAAGTTGGACGCTGAGGTCACTGACCGATATCGTCATCGTTTAGTTGCCCTTTCGTTGATAGAGAAGGAAGGCAAAAGCAGGAGCGCCCACCAATGCCGTCACCACGCCAATGGGTAAAACCTGATGTGCGATCAACGTTCTCGACATCAAGTCGGCAAGGATCATGAAATGGCAGCCCGACAGGAATGTCACGGGAAGGGTGATCAGGTGTCGCTGTCCAACCAGCATGCGGGTCACGTGCGGAATGACCAATCCGACAAACCCCACCGCCCCAATCGAACTGACAATCACCGCCGTGATGAATGCCGTGATCAACAGCAACACAATCCGTACTTTCACGACCTGCGTGCCCAGCGTTACGGAGACATCGACGCCAAATGAAAAGGTGTCCAGCGTGCGTGCATAGCACATGATCACCCCAAATCCGCTGATGATGACGATGGCGCAGAGAATGGCATCTGGCCAGCGAACGCCGCTTAAACTGCCTAACAGCCAAAACATCACACCACGCGATTGCTCCGCATTGGCTGATGTGCTGACGATGTAAGACGTGAGCGCATTGAACAGCTGTGTTCCGGCAATACCGGCCAAAATGATGCGCCCGGTGTTTTCCCCCATCCCTCGTGAGAGCAAGATAATCAAGCCAAACGCCAGGCAAGCGCCGGCAAAGGCACCGCTGCCAACCGTCAACACGCCGCTGCCAATACCCAACAGCATCACCATCACGGCACCGGTGGAAGCACCCGCAGAGATACCCAACAGGTAGGGTTCCGCCAACGGGTTTCTTAACAACGATTGCAACACCAGGCCGCAAAGGGCTAAGCCACCTCCGCTGCAGGCCGCCATGAAGGCCCGACTCATGCGATATTGCCAGACAATAACGGCCTCAACGGGAGGGACATCATAATGCGTCATCCCCAATCCATTGGTGATCGCCTTAAAAGTAGCGATCAATGAGATGGGCATATCGCCAATGCTCGATGAGAAGATCATCATCACTGGCAGGCTGACCAGGCCCGCCAGGACAATAAAGCCGATGTTAATGTGGGAAGTGCGTCTCATACTATTTGAAAGTGGCCATCTGCTGACCGATCAGCTCAACCGCATCGATATTGCGCAGGGACGGATTGAGTGACATAGCAGGTACGACTACGATGTGACCCTGCTTAACCGCGTTCATTTCTCGTGTGACGGGATCGCTTTTGAGAAAGGCTTGCTTTACCGCGACATCATCTGCTGGATACAGCCTTCTCTCCATGCTGGCAATGACGATGATATCGGGCTGAGATTGTGCGATATGTTCCCAACTCACGGCGGGCCATTCGTCGGAGGAATCAATAATGTTTTGCAGGCCGAGTGTCTGAGTGATCCAGCCCGGGGCACCCTGGCTGCCTGCGATCCATGGATCGCCTTTAAGGCGTGTGCTTGAGAACCAATACACCACCTTAAGTGGCTTGCGGGCGTGTAGTGCCGCCTGTTGTTGCGCCTGAACGACGCGTGCAGACAACGTCTTCTTTAATTCCTCACCACGTTGAGCCACGTCGAAGAGGTTGGCCAGCGCGGTGATTTCATCATAGATCACGTCAATGGAATAAGGCGTAGCGCGTGCACCGTCAGCGTTTGAGGAAGCCGTAACCGCTTTGCCCTGACAATCAGCAGGTGAAATCCAGGTTCTGATGCCAAGTTGTTCGAATTGTTCTCGGGTTGCGACTTCACCCTGAGGCCCAACATGCCAGCTATATTGCGCCAATACCAGGTCAGGATTTTGCGCGACAACCGCTTCAAATCCCGGCGAGTTATCTGCAAGGCGCTTAAGACCACTGCCTGCCTGCGCTAAATCAGGCGGTAAAGGGCCGAACCAGACGGCGGTTCCAGCGATTTTGCTTCCCAGGCCAAGTGCCAGAAGGAGTTCGGTTTCATGTTGCCCAATGGTCACCACGCGTGCAGGCGGTTGTGAAAAGGTTTCCGTTTTACCGCAGTTTTCAATGCTGAGGGGATAGGTGGAAGCCAGTGCGGTGGAAGTGCTGAATACCATTATGAGTGCCAAAAGGCGGTTTGAAAAAGTGCGCATCGTTTACCGTAAGTGTTATGTTATAACGTAACATAATGACAATCCTAACGGCCTCATGTCAATCGATACTGCGACCAATAGCGATGCTTCGCGCTATTAAGGTGAAATCCGCATGCCGGATTTCACGCTGTTCTTAACCCGGACCATCACTCCCTGCCGCCAGCAGAGGCACAACCACATCGCTGATCGGGGTCGCAATACCTTGTGCTTTGCCGCGTCGTTGTACCACGCCATTGCGGATGTCCCACTCAAGCGGGCGATCAGCCTGACGATCGGCCAGAATCGAGGTGCCTAAATCTGCCGGGGCACGATGAAAGCCAGCCATGATGTCCTGCGGCACGTTGTCGCTCAGGTTGGCCCCTTCAGCACGCGCCACCGCCAGACATTCCCGTAAATAGGCCAGACCCAGCGCGGTGATATCTTCGCGCTGAAACATCCCTGCACGGCGATTGGCCAACACCATCAAACCCGCGACGGCGTTTTGCAACAGTTTGCGCCAGGCGATGGTGAGGAAATCTGCCTCCAATTCGACTGCACAGCGCGAGTCTTGCAGCGCTTGCACAATACGCTGTGCGGGCGCGACGTCGGGCACAGTCAGGCGTGGTTTCGCGCGTAACCACACCGATGCATCAGGCTCGCGCTGAGCCGGGAACCACACCACAGAAGGCAGTACCGTTGCGCCATTGACTAACGGTGACAACTGTTCAACTTGCTCCACGCCATTTTGCAGCGCGCACACCACCGTATTCTCATCGCATAATACCGCCAGCCAGGGGGCAATTTCCGCCACCTGCGTGGTTTTGACCGCCACAAACACCAAATCAAAGGGCCTGGCGATCGCTTCAGGATTGCTCAGCACCGGGCCAGGCACCACAACCTCACCGTCTTCGTGGCGCAACAGCAATTGTGTATGTGCCGTACGTCCGCACAGTGTTGGCGTGCGATGCATTTCATGCAGCGCGGCAGCCACAGTAGTGCCGATGGCGCCGGGTCCGACAAGGGCGATGGTTGGAAACTCAGACATGCAGCTATTCTCCTGTTTAGCCAGTGCTGCCCTCAAGGTCAGCGAAAACTCATTATTACAGCCTGGCATTGTGACCGAATGATGAGCGAACTATCGGCCAGATTAAAAATGACGCTGTGGAATAACCGATTCATGTTTGGCTGCCAGGGACAACTTACAGCAAGGCGATCTGCTGCTGTTGCAGCATGTGCTGCATCTCCGCGTCAGGTTCGCCGTCAACAATCAGTGTACTCGCCAGTGACAGATCGCCAATGGCGAACGCCGATGCTGAGTTGAGTTTCTCTTTAGAGACCATCACCACCGTTTCCGCTGCACGCGCTGCCAGGGCACGCTTTACACCCGCTTCTTCATAGTTACCGGTGGTTAACCCTGCTGTTTTGTGCACACCGGTGACACCCATAAAAAACAGGTCTGCATTGATGCGCGCAATGGCTTCGATCACCGCAGATCCCACGGCGACCACCGAGTGACGGTACAGTTGGCCGCCAATCAGAATCACCTCAACCAAAGGAAAATCAACCAGTGCGACGGCAATACTCGGACTGTGGGTCACCACGGTAAAGGCCAGTTCTTTGGGCAGCAGTTGCACCATTTCTGCTGTGGTCGTACCGCCATCGATGATCACCACCTGACCCGGTTGAATCAGTTGCACCGCTTTTTGCGCGATCAGGCGCTTAGAACTGATTTGCACGTTTTTGCGTGTTTCGAAAGGGGCAATAGCAGCAGAAACCGGCAGTGCACCTCCGTGCACGCGCTGCAGTAATCCCTCACTGGCTAACTCCCTTAAGTCGCGGCGAATCGAGTCCTCAGAGACGTTAAAGCGCTGGCTTAGCTCGCTGGACATCACTTGCTGCTCATCGGCAAGAATCGTCAATATCTGCTGTTTACGTTGACTGGAGAGCATAATTTTCTCGTTCATGTTTTTGCTTGTATGTGCACGATTATGCATGATAACGTCTGTTTTGTCAGCCATCGGGAGACCAAACATGCAGCATAAAGTGCGCAATATTCGTGAGCAGTTGTTATCCGACAACTGGTACACCTTAAAAAAATACACCTTCGATTTACAGCGTGCTGACGGCAGTTGGCAACAGCAAAGCCGTGAAGCTTACGATCGTGGCAATGGCGCGGTGATCCTACTTTATAACCGCCATAAACAGACAGTCGTCCTGACACGGCAGTTTCGCTTTCCCATCATTATCCATGGGCATGATGGCTTTTTGATCGAGGCCGCAGCCGGTTTGCTGGATAACGCCTCGCCGGAAACGCGCATCATTGCCGAGGCAGAAGAAGAAACAGGTTACACTGTCACAAATATTGAGAAGGTGATGGAGGCCTACATGAGCCCGGGGTCGGTGACGGAGAAGTTGTTTTTCTTTATCGCGGAATATCACGATGGCGACCGAAAGCATGCTGGCGGCGGCCTTGAGGAAGAGGGGGAAGATATCGAAGTGCTGGAGTGGCCTTTCGCACGCGCCATGGAGGCGATCCGCAACGGTGAAATCGAAGATGCCAAAACCATCATGTTGCTGCAACACCTGGCATTAAACATTCAATTTGAGGAGAAAGTGCAATGATGATTCTGATCGCAGGTCCGGTGCGCAGTGGCACTCACGGTGACCAGCAACTGATTGAGCAAAACATGCAGAATCTCGATCGCATGGCATTGCAGGTTTATCAAAAAGGCCATACCCCGGTAATAGGTGAATGGCTGGCGTTACCGCTCGCCACTGCGGCGGGTTCACAGCAAATCGGGGATGAAATCAGTGAAGAATTCCTTTATCCCGTTGCGCATCGTCTTATTCAGAGCTGTGATGCCATTTTACGCATGCCTGGCGCTTCAACGGGAGCGGACCAGGATGTGCAAGTCGGCAAGGCTTTGGGGTTGAGTATCTTCAGCAATATTAACGAGATTCCAGCGGTACAGGCATAAGCAGGAAACTTATCGACTGACACTGCTGTCTGTAACTCATCGGTGTACCTACTTTGGGTGATGAGCGATGACCTCGGTTCTGTTGATTGAAGATGACCTCAGGCTGGCGGGAATGATTCTGCCGTATCTGGCGCAGTATGAATTCAAGGTTGAACACAGTGCCAGCTCGCAGGACGCGCAGTTAAAAATGAAACAGCACCCTTTTGATGTGTTGCTGTTAGACCTGATGCTGGGTGATGCTGACGGTCTGGCGCTTTGCCGCGACATTCGCGGCCAGTATCTGCATGAACCCGCCATCATCATGGTGACAGGGCGAGGCGATCCCGCAGACAGAATTATCGGCCTGGAAGTCGGTGCAGATGATTACCTACCAAAACCTTTTGAGCCCCGTGAATTACTGGCGCGCATGCGTGCAGTGCTGCGACGTATCAAGCCGGGCAGCGGAGTGCGTGAAACAGGGTTGATTCGTTCTGGCTCGCTGGAGATTGATACTGCAGCGCGTACGGTGATGTTAAATCAGAATAGCTGCTCGCTAACCTCATTGCAGTTCGACCTGCTGGTTTCGTTAGCGCGGAATGCTGGCAGGGTTTTGAATCGGGAACAGATTTGGCAATCTGTCCGCGGCGAAAGCTATGAGAGTTTTGACCGTGCGATTGACGTGCACATTGGCCGCATCCGGCAAATGATTGAAGACGATCCCCGTGCGCCAAAACGAATTATCACCGTACGCGGTGTCGGCTACGTATTTTCGGCGTTGCCTGGTGCATGAAGCGTCTCAGTGATTTACCCATCCATTTGCAGATCTTTTCTGCCTTCAGCTGTGCGCTGTTGCTGGTGGTGGCATGCACCATTGCACTCTGGTTGTGGAGTGATGATAACAACCGTCATCTTGATGCCTTCGCGACCTTTTCCGAGTTAGTTGAGAAAAATTTACCCCCTGCAACCGCTTCTCCTGCGGCGCAATCTGCCGCCATTGACCAGTGGATTGCCCGCGCGCATACCCGCTTTGCACTGTTCGCCGCCGATGGCACACCATTGAGCCGCCCGCTGACGCCTCCTCTGGCGTTTCCCAAACGTGTCGACCATGGCGGATTGTTTGACGACTGGTACGGCATGCGATTTGTCTGGCAACTTAAAGATAAACGCGTGTTGGTCATTCAATTCAGTAGCGACCGACAAAAACGGCCGTGGGTGTTTATCCTGATGTTGATGATGCTCGCGGCCAGCGTTGCACTGATCTCTTTCCCCGTAATCCGGCGTTTAACGGCGCGCCTGGAATCACTTCAGCGCAGTGTTGAATTGTTGGGGAAAGGGGATCTTCGGACACGTATGCCTGTCGCAGGACGAGACGAAGTCGCGCAGTTAGCGGAGAGCTTTAACCGTTCAGCCACCCAAATCGAACAACTGGTGCAATCGCAGAAAACCATGTTGGCCAATGCTTCGCATGAACTCCGCTCGCCTTTGATGCGAATTCAGATGGCAGCAGCGCTGTTAGAGCAAAATGATTCAGCGCCAGGACGTGAATTACAACGCAGCGTGGCGGAATTGGATGCACTGGTAGAAGAAATTATGACGTTAAGTCGCCTGGAGTTATCGCCCAATGTGATCAACGGTGAGCTTAAACGTGTCGATGTGACCGCCATTGCTGCTGAAGAGTGCGCGCGTGTTCAGGTTGAATTGACCGCCGTACATATTGTTGCCGAAGTCGATGCGCGCTTGCTGCGCCGTCTCCTGCGCAATTTGATCGAAAACGCGCTGCATTACGCCGGACGTGATATTCGGGTCGAACTCAATGACGACGGTGAGGGGCACTTTATCCTACAAGTGAAAGACCGTGGGCCAGGTATTCCTGAAGCAGATCATGCGCAGGTGTTTGAGCCGTTCTTCCGGCTAAGCCGAAAGGGCAACGGCTCCGGGCTGGGCCTCGCCTTAGTCCGCTCCATCGCCGTATACCATGCGGGCAGTATTACGCTGAGGAATCGAGCCGGGGGCGGAGCCTGCTTTAAAGTGCGAATTCCGCTCGCTGTTACATAACTTTACCGGGGATAAAAACAGGATTTACAAGGGAGTGTTGCAATCAACGGGCTTAACTTACGCCCTCTTGCAACCAAAGGATGAATTTGATGCGCTTCACTCTGGCTCAACCTGTGACGCTGTTTTGCCTGCTCTCTTTAACGTCGATGTCCGCTGTAGCCGCAGACGATAGCCCTGAGTTTTCTGGCTACATAGGAGGCGGTGTTGGCGAGAAACCAAATTACTCGGGTGCCAAAGACACTAAAACCGAGTTCATCCCCGCGTTCAAACTGGCTTACGGCCCGCTCTTTGTCGGCGGGGTCGATGATCTGGTTGCCCTCGGCTGGGATGTCGTGAAAACCGAACACTGGACATTTGCGCTAGGCGCAGGGACAGACATCTCACCCCGTAAGGAATCCGATGATGACCACCTGCACGGGCTGGGTGATATTGATGTTACGCCGCGTGCCTTCACTTCAGCCACTTACGAAAACTCCTGGTTCAAAGGCAGCATCATTGCCACTCAGGATGTTGGCGGCAACCAACAGGGTTTTAAACTTGCCTCGTATGCCCATCTGCAGTGGCATCCCGTGGAAAATCTGCGGCTCTACACTGGCCCGACGTTGAGTTGGGCGGACAGTGATTATTTACAAACTCAATACGGTGTCACGGCAGCGCAGT
This sequence comes from Pantoea sp. BL1, assembly GCF_000963985.1. Taxonomy (NCBI): domain Bacteria; kingdom Pseudomonadati; phylum Pseudomonadota; class Gammaproteobacteria; order Enterobacterales; family Erwiniaceae; genus Pantoea; species Pantoea sp. BL1. The sequence goes on from NZ_JZRH01000015.1 coordinate 75,018, forward strand.
CCGAGCGCAGCGGTCTGTCACGTTACACTGCGGATGCCGGAATTGAGAAGATTGGCTGGGATGTCGGCATGGATTATGTCGTGACGCCTTCCTGGCTGTTAGGCGCGCGCGTCACTGCACAACGACTGCAGGACGACGCAGCCGATAGTCCGGTCACTCAGCAAGCCAGCCAGTTAACCGGTGTTTTATTTCTGGCATGGCGGTTTTAACAAGAGTGATAGAATTATTGGTCAACAAAAAGTTGATCAATGATATCTGCAATGCTATTTTTCTACAAAATGTAGAATTAATGGTGCCCAGATGTCTTCAATTACAGACGAGCAATATGTTGCCGACATAATGCGCATGCTGGCTGGCGCGGTAAAGGTCATCGGCAGTGTGATCCAGCGTAATACCGAAGTCGTGCTGCACGATCTGCGTCAGCCTGAATATTCGATTGCTGAGATCGTCAATGCAGAAGTGACGAGACGTAAGCGGGGTGATTCGGTATTAGCCGGATTACGCACCGACAGGGCATTTATCAGCGCGATGGAGCGCAAAGATGAAGCCATTTCCTTATTACTGGATTACCCCACCTTTACCCGCGAGGGCAAGCCGCTTCGTAGCAGCACTGCTATTTATCGTGACCGATACGGTGTGCCTTTTGCTGCACTCTGCATCAACGTCGATAACGCAGATATTGAGCAGGCGCTGCGCGTGCTGCAATCCATGACTGCAATGTGTCAACCTGAGGTGCAGGCCTCAGAAGTCGAACCGGCAGCGGAAAGCCCGGACACCATCGAACATCTGATGAGCGAAATCATCAACACGACTTCTGCACTACATCACGGAAACAATCGCAATGACATCAAACGGGCCAATCTGCTCGCGGTGAAGCATATGCAGGAGAAGGGACTGTTTCTGATGAAAGGTGGAGTGGAAAAAGCCGCAGCGGCGCTCGGCGTCACGCGTTACACCATCTACAACTATCTGGATGAAATCAAAAATGAAAACAGCTGAGTTGCTAAGCATTAAAACGCCGTTGCTGGAATCTTTGCCACTCAGCCAACTCAATAAAACCCGCGTGTGGCTGAAGATGGAAGCGATGCAGCCTTCCGGTTCCTTCAAAATCCGCGGTATCGGGTTTGCCTGTCAGCAGCATGCTGCGCGCGGAGTAAAGCGATTTATCTCTTCATCGGGGGGAAACGCCGGTTTGGCGGTGGCCTATGCGAGCCGTCAACTCGGTGTACCTGCAGTGGTTGTGGTCCCGGAGTCGACGTCTCAACATGCGCTACATCTGCTGACACTGGAAGGGGCGGAGGTGATCGTTCACGGTAAAACCTGGGCGGAAGCTAATCACCTGGCGCAGTCGTTGGTAGCCGAACAGGACGCATTTATCCATCCTTTTGATCATGCGTTGTTGTGGCAGGGCATAGCAAACCTGATCGATGAAGTTGTAGAAGAAGGTGTGCGACCTGATGCTGTGGTGCTCTCAGTGGGCGGCGGCAGCCTTTTGTCAGGGGTTGATCAAGGGTTAACACGGCAAGGATTACATCATGTGCCGATTTACATCGCAGAAACCACGGGTATGGCGTCTTATCACGCTGCGCTGGCCGCGGGACATCCAATTGCCGTGAAACATCTCAGCGGCATTGCGACGTCATTAGGCGCACGCCAGGTCTGCCAGCGCGCCTTTGATGTCAGTAAAACCCGTGACGTGCTGGCCTCGCGCGTCAGTGACAGGGAAGCCGTTGATGCCTGCCTGGCTTTTCTTAATGACCATCGCACCCTGGTGGAACCGGCATGTGGTGCAGCGCTGGCACTGCTTTATGGACAAAAATTGCCGTTAGCGGGTGTAGAAAACCTGTTGGTTATCGTCTGCGGCGGTTCCACTACGACCTTGAACGTGCTGCAAGCATTTAAGTGATAATTGGAGTTGAGATGACGGAAAGAGTCTACTATTTCAGCGATCTGCTGGAGATGGATACGGAAGTGGTGCGGTGTGAAGCGCAGGAAGATGGCCGGTTTCGTGTGCAACTGGCGGCGACGCTGTTCCATCCGCAAGGCGGCGGGCAACCTGCTGACCAAGGCACGATAGGTGAGGCGAGGGTGTTACAACTCATTCAGGAAGAGGGTGAGTTATTGCATATTACCGACCGTGAAGTGGCGCTGGGTACCGTGCGCATCCACATTGATGCGGCACTGCGTGAGCTGCACACACGTTACCATTCGGCAGGACATCTGATTGCGTATGCCGGAGAGAAGTTTGGCTGGTTAGGCTACAAAGGTGATCATCGTCCCGGCAATGGACGTATTGTTTTTAAACCGCAGGGCGAACCGCAAAACGTTGATGAATCGGCGATCGCTGAAGGTGTCGATGCGCTGGTGGCGCAGGATCTCGCACGCGTGCTGCGGGATGACGCCGGACGCAGAATGGTCAGTTGGGGCGAATTGACGCCGTATGCCTGCGGTGGTACGCATGTGCCGCGCACCAGTGAAGTGGGTGAAATCGTGATTACCCGGGTTAAAGCGAAGAAGGGCGAACTCTCGGTGCTGTATGAAGTGCGGGATTGATGAGCAGGCGCATGAACGCCTGCACTGCGATACTTAAATTCATCTATTTTTAATTGTGCGAAAGCCTGATCGACATCGTTATAGGTTTGTGAGGTGGTATAGCTGCCAGACAGCTGCCAATAAAAAACCGGCGCGCCAGGCTCTTCGCTACTCTCCGCCACGCGATAGCGGGAGAATTTTATTTTCGCGGCTTCAGTCAGATCTTCATTGTCCTGATTTGATGAGAACTTCATTGCGCGGATCAGGTAATAAACGCCCTGAATCTGATGCAATTCAAAGCCAATAATTTTGTCAGACGAACCTGCCAGGCGGAAATCTGACCAGGTAAATCCGTCATCATCCGGGACCGGTAAAATATACGCGTTGCCGTTTTTATTGATGAACGCAGATAGGGTCTGGCTGGGATGTGAGGTGTTATTGTCAAAGGTGGCTGAGATCAGTATATCCGGGACGCCATCCTGATTAAGATCGATACTATTCGCCCCTGTCAGCAACTCGACTCGCGTAGCAGCCTGAGCGCCGAAAACGGTGCAAAATGACAGAATGATAAACGCATAAGTCTTTAACTTCACTGCACGATTTCCTTACCGGTTAAGACAATATCAGGGATTAACACCTCAATATTGAAAGACAGCATGGCATTGCTGCCTGATAGCCATCATGGCGTATTCAATTTTTTTTTGCTCTGCACGAGCGCTGAATTATGTGTGTTTTTGCCGGGATGCGAAAGGGTGAGAGGAGTAATTATATTCAGAGCGATGCACTGATGAAGTGCGTCATCCATTACGCACTTCGCTACAGGAAAACGGGCCTAACCTTGACGTCTTTCCTTAACTTTCAACTCAAACCTGCGCCATGCCACCATCCACGAATAGTTCGGTGGCATTAACAAAGCTGGAGGCATCGGATGCAAGAAACGCCACCACCTGACCAATTTCACCGGGTTCACCCAATCGACCCAATGGCACCTGGGCGGCTAACGCATCGAACAATCCCTGACGCTGATCTTCGGGCACTAAATCGCCCAAACCCGGCGTACGCACTGGGCCAGGGCTCACCACGTTGACACGAATTCCGCGATCTTTCACATCCAGCGCCCATGAACGGGCAAAGTTGCGCACGGCGGCTTTACTGGCGCTGTAAACACTGAATCCTGCTGTGCCCTGAATCGACGTGGTAGACGCGGTTAAAATGACCGAGGCTTTGTCGCTTAACAACGGCAGCGCCTTTTGCACGGTAAACAGCACACCACGCACGTTGGTGCCAAAGATACGGTCGAAGTGCTCTTCAGTAATCGCGCCCAGTGGCAACATATCGCCGCCGCCAGCATTGGCGAACAGAATATCGAGCCGACCCGCCTGGCGCGCAATCTGGGCATACACTGCATCCAGATCGCTCAACACGGATGCATCAGCGCGAATGCCGGTTGCCGGTGCACCGATTAGCGTGACAGCAGCATCCAGTTCTGGCTGGCGACGACCGGTGATAAACACGCGAGCGCCCTGTGCTGCCAGCGCCTGGGCAGAGGCTAAACCAATCCCGCTGGTGCCGCCGGTGACTAAGGCAATTTTACCGTTTAATGATGTGTTCATGAGTGTTCTCCCAAATGGATTTAAGTGTGTGATGACTGCGTTGCAGTGCATGGGAGGCAATGTAACCCTGCGTGATTTGGCGATAAATGGTGTAAAATCGAAATCACTATTCCTGTGTGTGGATAATCATCATGGATCAGCTGTTGGCGATAAAGGCGTTTGCACGCGTGGTGGAAGCGGGGAACTTCACCCGTGCGGCCGATTCACTGGATATGCCCAATGCGACGTTGAGTAAATTGGTGCAGGAGTTAGAAGGGCATCTGGGCGTGCGCCTGTTACAGCGCACCACGCGACGCGTCACCGTCACGCCTGAAGGACGAGATTATTACGACAAAGCGCTGCGTATCGTGCGTGACTTAGAAGATATCGACGGGGCTTTTAATGTGGTAAATGGAACGCCGCGCGGATATCTGCGTGTTGATATTGGGGGTTCAACGGCGCGTGAGGTACTCATCCCACTGCTACCGGATTTCGTTGCGCGATTTCCTGAGATTCGCCTCGATCTTGGCGTATCCGACCGGGCTGTGGATCTGATTAGCGACAATGTCGATTGCGTCATTCGTGGCGGCCCACTGGGTGATTCATCGCTGGTGGCGCGTCATCTTGGTGATGCTGAGATGATCACCTGCGCGGCACCCGCTTATCTCAAAACTTACGGCGTGCCAGCTTATCCGCAAGAGCTTAAAAATGGGCATCGCTGGATTAGCTATTTATCCCCGCAGAGCGGACGCGCCTTCCCGCTGCGCTTTCTGCAGGGTAATGAGAAACAGGAAATGAAAATCGAGCATCGCATTGGGATTAATGAGAGCAATGCTCATCTGGCGGCGGCGGTGGCAGGATTAGGTATCATCCAAACATTCCGATACGCAGCCGCCACAGATTTAGCGTCAGGTGCACTGGTGGAAATACTGAAGGATTGGCGGCCCGCCAGCTATCCGTTTCACGTGGTGTATCCGCAAAACCGCCATCTGACCCAGCGTTTACGGGTGTTTATCGAATGGTTGCGTGAAGTATTCCCTGCACGACTCAATGGATGACAAGCGTGAGGCGATCTGTTAACTTTTTGTTTCTGAACTCCCTATTTTGACTACAGGCCTGCGTAAATGACACTTTCAGCCGCACTTTCCCCGTCATACGAACATGGCCTGTATGCGATCTGCTGTCCTCCACCGCCTCCTGCACGCGTTGTGGTTCGCTAAGAACCGACATTCTTCACGCTTAAATTTACAACGTTTGTTTTAGGAGCATTTTGATGAGTTCTTCGTCTTTGACGTCGCAAGCGGCGACGTCGGGCTTCGTGCTGCTGTGGGGCAGTGCGGCCATCTTCTCACGCCTTGGTTTGGACAATGCCTCACCCATCGCGCTATTGATTGTGCGCTTCAGTGTGGCGCTAGCTGCATTATTGCTGGTAGGCCTATTTCGACGTCGCTGGTTACCCGATGCAGGCAGCCGAAAAACGGTGATGTTCACTGGACTCATGTTGATTGGTGCCTATTCGGTGTGTTACTTCCAGGCGATGGCCGAGGGTGTGACGCCCGGTTTGATTGCCACCATTATGGGCATACAACCGATCCTGACCCTCTGTATTGTGGAACGGCGCATGCAGGGCATGCGATTACTGGGACTCATGATAGCCTTAGCGGGATTGGTTCTACTGGTATGGCGCAGTCTGGCAGCATCACAATTGCCGTTGAGTGGCATTGTCTTCGCGTTGGGTGCACTGCTGTGTATGACATTTGGTGCCATCATGCAGAAAAAAGTGTCGCAGCATCCCGCACAGGTACTGCCGTTACAATACGCGGTGAGCCTTGCGCTGTGCGCGTTGTTACTGCCGATCAAAGCTTTCCATATCGACTTTACGTTGCACTTCTGGATCTCCGTGCTGTTTCTCGGCGTGATGATCTCAGTGGTGGCGCAGCTGCTGCTTTACCGGCTGCTGAGTGCGGGAAGCATCGTTAACGTGACCAGTTTGTTTTATTTGATCCCGATCATTACGGCGGTGCTGGATTACCTGCTGTTAGGTAATGCGTTGCCGTGGTCGGGGATGGTGGGAATGTTGGCTATTCTGCTTGGCATCATGCTGGTATTCCGCGCGCCGCGCCTGAAAACTTCGGGCTAAGATCGAGTAGGGCGCATCAATCTTGATGCGCCCTTCATCGGGGTTAAACCGTGCCGGTGCCCCCATCAGAACACCAAACCTGTCCCGACGTGAAGCTATTCGTCGTTTCCGCAAACGTCACGTAGAGCGGCGCAATTTCAGCGGGCTGACCAGGGCGACCCAGTGGCGCAGAAGCGCCAAATTGCTCCACTTTCTCCTGCGGTTGGCCGCCACATACCTGAAGCGCAGTCCAGTAAGGGCCGGGCGCCACGGCGTTCACGCGGATTTGGTTTTTACCCAGTTGCTTTGCCAGGGCTTTAGTAAAGGCCGCAATGGACGCTTTGGTCTGAGCGTAATCCAGCAGGATCGCGCTGGGATCGTATGCCTGTACTGACGAGGTGTTAATAATCGATGAACCTGCAGGTAAATACGCCAGCGCCGCTTTGGTTATCCAAAACATGGCATAAACGTTAGTCTTAAACGTCGCATCAAAATCTTCCGTTGAAAGGGTGCGAATCGATTCATTGAACTGCTGGCGACCGGCATTGTTGACCAAAATATCCAGACCGTCCAGTTTCGTCGCCGCTTCCTTCACCAGTTGCTGGCAAAAGGATTCGGAACGGATATCACCCGGAATGGCAATCGCCTTGCGACCTTCCGCTTCAATCAGTTTGATCACCTCCGCCGCGTCCTGTTCTTCGTCGGGCAGATAATTTATCGCCACGTCGGCACCTTCACGCGCATAAGCAATGGCCACCGCACGGCCAATCCCAGAATCGCCGCCGGTGATCAGCGCTTTACGACCGGTTAAACGACCGGTGCCACGATAGCTGGTTTCACCATGATCCGGTCGCGGTTCCATTTTGGCGGCCAGCCCAGGAAAATCCTGCAATTGTTTTTTAAAAGGAGGGGTTGGATATTGATGGGTAAGCAACGTTTTGTTAGTAAATGAACTCATCGTAATCTCCATGTTCTTCGCTAAAGATAAAATAAGCCTGGCATAAATGTGATATATGTCACGTCAAAAAATGACCAATTGAAACTTCGTGGGTTAAGCGAAGCGTTATTATTGCTATAGCGATATGAGTAAAAGGAGTATTTGCAAAGGGGAGCGAAGACCAGAATAAGCGCAAGACGTCAATCATATATCGCCGTTGCACTTATTCTTTTGCCAGTGGAACATCCCGGCATCCTTGTCGGTGGGGCGACTAGCACACCCGATGCGGATTAAGATCCTTTGTTACTGCTTTTACCGCCTTTTTTACCGGCTTCGGAAGCTTTCTCGGGGTTGTCTTTAAAATTCCCGCCGCTACTGCTTTGTCCACCTTTTTTACCCGCGTCAGACGCTTTTTGTTTGTCATCTGCGAAGTTTCCTGAACCGCCTCTATGCTCGGCCATAAAATGCCCTCATTCATGCATTGCGATTACATAATCGTGGGTAACATCACACGTTATGTCCAGACTGCAAAATTAAGGTTAGTGCCACTGGGGATATTAACAAGCGCGGCGGCAGCGTATTTTAATTTTGAATCGACAGATGCGATTTTTATTTTCTTAAGCAGATGAATTGCGAGGTTTAAAATTATATATAAATAATCGAAGCGCAATTAGCGCTTCGATTATCAGTAAGAGCGTTTATTGCGCAGGCATCCGGGCGAAATAGGTTCCGCTGTAAGGAATAGGCAGGAAATCATGGAAGATTTGCTTCAAGGTTTGCTCGGGTTCGATATCTGCGAACAGCTGCGGATAGAGCGTTTTTGCCATAAATTCCGTTGCCGCGATGTGCCAGGGGCTGAGGTAAAAATTCATCCAGATGACCGCGGAGTGGCCGTTGCGCAGTGCGGCTAACTCGCGCAAACCGTTTTGCTGTGCAGTCAGTCGGGCAAAGCTATTTTGCACCGCAGGCAGCGACACTTCTGGCCCCAGCTTGAGCAATCCCTGCGCCTCGTTATCGCCAAATCCAGTGGCAAAGTAGTCATCCGGCTGTGCCGCGATCACCATTTCTTCACTTAAGCGACCAAACACCCCGTGCTGCGTTTTAGCCGCGATATTGTCACCGCCCGCGGCGTTTAACAGTTCGCCAAGGCTGCCGTTGACGGCGGTGACACAACATTCATTGCGGCGGCCGAGGTGCAACTGCAACAATACCGAAGGCTTCGCGCCGTGATAACTGGCCAGCCGGTCTCGAATCACCTGCATATGTGCGTCATAAAAGCGGTTAAAGGCCTGCGCGCGTGCTTGCTGATTCAGCACCTCGCCAAAAATCTCAACGCTGCGACGGGTATTCTTCAGAAGATGCACGCGCAGATCGATTTTCACCACCGGAATATGGGCGGCTTTCAGCATGCTCACCAGGCGCAGATCGGCATCATCGTAGCGCGCCAGACTCGGCAGGATCACCACATCCGGTTTGAGCGCCAGGATCTGCTCAGGATTGATGGCATTCGGGCCGCCTGAACCGAGGGAAGGGATGTTTAACATTTGCGGGAACTGGCGTGCAAAGCTGTTCCACGTCTGGCTATCGTACTTTTTCAAATCCTGAGGCCAGGCAACGATATGCTGAAAAGGATTGCCCGGCTCCAGCAGCGCCAGCGTATAAAGCATGCGGCTTTCACCCAAGACAATGCGCTGCGGATGGTCAGGGATATCCACCTGGTTTCCGTCAATATCCGTGACGGTTTTTGCCAGAACGGCGCTGCTGAGTACCAGTAAGAAGCAGGCCAGAACAATCAGCATTGGCCCCCAAAGGGAAGGGGCGCGACGGGTGCCCGCTTTAACAACAGAATCAGAACTCAACGCTGGCCTCGACCATCAGGTTACGGGTTTCCCCTTCACGCACGCGCAGATTGCCGCCGCTGGAGGTGTAATAGTGTTTATTGAACAGGTTGTTCAGATTCAGCTTAAGCTGTGTCTTTTCACCAAACAGCCGATTGTTCCAGGCGATAAAACTATCCGCCACCACGTAATCCGGCATCGTGAAGCTGTTTTCAGGATCGCCGGCTCGCGAGCCGACATAGCGCGCACCGCCACCGACGCGGAAATCACCGGGAATGCCGTTAATACTGAGATTATGGCTGAGATAGAGTGCGCCCGAATGACGCGGTGCATTTTGCAGTCGATTGCCATTGTTAGCAGAATTTACGCCATCATCGACGATTTCAGCCTTATCGTAACTGTAGTTAGCGCTGAGATCCCAGCCCGGCAGCACTTCGCCGTTCAGCTCAAACTCTGCGCCGCTGGAACGCGCTTTATCAATCGCACGCGTTGTACCATTAATGCTGAGTGACATGTCACGCTCATCTATGCGGTAAAGCGCGACGCTGGCAAACAGCTTGGGCGATATCTGCCATTTACTGCCGACTTCCCAGGTCGTGCCCTGTTCCGGTTGACCGACATTGCCGTCATCGTCCACATCGGTGGAGGGGGTAAAGGATTTGCTGACGCTGGTGTAAAGCGAGACATCAGGGGTGATTTTATAAATCAGGCCCGCCTGTGGCAGGAATTTATTGCCTTCGCTGTTCAGTGTTTCCACCACCGGATCAAAGCCTTTAGACGCGCGCTGCTCGTAATGCTGATAGCGACCGCCAAGCACGGCAATCCACTGTTCCGTCAGTGAAATACTGTCTTTAGCGTAAACCGAACGGCTATGAATACGGTTCAGGTTATTGGCGTTGGCGGTGTTTTCCGTGGTGCTATTGGTGACCGGCGACAGGATGTCGTATTGCGGATAGGTAAAGTTAAACCCGGTATTTGATTTTCCCTGATACTGATGCGCGCGGTAAGTCTGGTTCATTTCATAGTCAGTCCCGATCACCACATCGTGCGTCATACCCAACAGCTGTTGCGAACCGAGCAGATCCCATGAAACGTATTTAGTTTTGTGGTTAAAGCCGCGGTTAGCATCTGCCCGACGCGTGACGACACCGGTGGTGGGATTGATGGCGGTGACGCGCACTTCGTTGTTGTCGTATTGGCGCTGATTCCAGCCAAAAGTGACGCGCGTGCTCCAGTCATCATTGAACTGCCAGTCATAATGCGCATTGAGGGTTTTGTTGTGGCCCCAGGCGTGGTTGGCCTTGTCGTCGAGACGATCCTTGTAGCCTATATCCAGCGGCTTACCATTGATAAAGGCGGTGCCGCGATCGTACGGAATATCGTATTGATAGTCTTCGTAGCTCACAAGGAAGCTGGCTTTTTCGCCGTACCACTGTAACGAAGGCGCAATCAGCGTGTGCTTTTCGCTGCCAAAATTGCGCCAGTAATCCTGATTCTGCTTTTCGGCAATCAGTCGAAAGGCAAAGCCGTTGCCCAGCGGGCCGGTGACATCGACGGTTCCCGCGCCGCCACCTTCGCTGGAGGCACGGCCACTGACTTTGGTGTGCCAGTCATATTGCGGTTTTTTGCTGATCACGTTAATCACCCCGCCCGGATTCTGGATACCGTAAAGCAGGGAAGCCGAGCCTTTCAGCACTTCGACACGTTCGGTGGTGGCATCAAAATTTAATCCCTGGCTGCTGCGAATGCCGTCACGATAGATCGAACCATCGGAGTTGCTGCCAAATCCACGACGCACAAAACCATCTTCGGTGCCTGCCAGGGTATTGCCCTCCGTGACCCCACTGACAAAGCGCATCGCATCAGCGAGACTGGCAGCCTGATAGTCTTCAAGCTGTTGCTGAGTCACCACGCTCACCGATTGCGCTTCATTCAGACGCGGCGTGGCGGTTTTGCTGGCAACGGAGCTGCTGGTGGCGTTGTAGCCTTGTGGACTACTTTCCTGCGCCGAAACCGTGAGGGTATTGTTGCTTTCCGCTGCCAGACTGCCTGCTGCAGTGAAAACGCTGACACCGTATATTGCGGCAATAATGGCCGGATGACATGTGGTTTTAAAAGCGAAAGTTTTGTTGTTATTCATTTAAATAAACCTGGTGTTGGTGCGGAATTAATCTCGTCCATGAAACGAAGCTAGGATTAAATTTTTCCAGCAGAGAAAAGTGCATGAAATAAGCATTCTCTGTGGATCATGCGACCTAAACTGAGATGGCGTGATGTTATTGAGAATCATTCAAACATGAAAGGATGTAGTAGTAAATGGAAATAATGACGTAGATACTACAGCATGATTGCAGCTCATGATCGTCATTTTTGCCTGAAGCTTCGATGTAATAAATGCATTAAAAACAACAACATGAACTGAAATGTTGCTTTGGTGTTACGACCCAGCCTAAAGGCGCGTTAACTATCAGAGGGCTGGATTAAACAGGAAATCTCACTACAATGCAGTGCCTAAATGGGGGACGAAATCACGCCCTGATGACAAACAGGTAAAATGATGGCCGTAAATAAAATTAAAAATCGGGTTGATGTATTAGGTGAACGCTATCGCGCACGCGCCCCGTCATTATCGTCCAGCCTTCAATCCGTCGCGCGATATATCCACGATAATCGTGAGGCAATATTAGATGCCACCGCAATGGAAATAGCGGATGCGACTTACACTTCAGATGCCACCGTGGTGCGTGCCGTTCAGGCATTGGGATTTGCCGGTTTGCGTGATTTGAAAACCACGCTGAAAGCCTGGTTTGGCCCGGCGATGAATTCAGAAGAGAAGATGAGCGCCACCGTCAGCGAGCTGTCGTGTGACATCAATTCGGGCATCGATTTCGTGTTGGGCGGCCATAAACGCGCCTGCGATGCCCTCTCGGAACCCCACAACCGGCAAGCGGTCGCGCAGGCTGTCGCGATGCTGATCGACGCGCGACAGGTTGCGCTGTTTGGCATTAATGCTTCAGGAATTCTGGCGGATTACAGCGCCCGTTTGTTCACGCGTATTGGCATTCCTGCCGTCACGCTCAATCGTTCGGGCATCGCCCTCGCCGAACAGTTGATCACCTTACAGCGTGGTGATGTGCTGATCATGATGGCGCAGAAATCTGCTCATAAAGAAGGGCTGACCACCCTGAAAGAGGCGAAGCGACTGGGGATGCCGGTGATTTTGCTGACCAATGCCCTAGATTCTGCCTTTGCCAAAGAAGCGGATGTGATTATCAATGTGCCGCGCGGTGGGGAGAATGGTCGTATGCCATTGCATGGCACCGTGCTGGTGTGTCTGGAGATGTTGATTTTGTCGGTGGCTTCAGCGACGTCATCGCGCACGGTAAAAACCATGAAACGCATTCAGGATCTCAATCGTTCACTGAAGCCCACCGGCAAAAAATAGCGTTATTAATTGTCAGAGGTACTCGGCGTGGCGGCTTTGACCATTCCGCTGCGCGTGACAAGCCACACCGCCAGCACAATCAGCAATGCACCGCCGATAAAGCCCTGATTGATCTGTTCGTCCAGCACTAACCAGCCCCACAGGATACCAAAAGGCGGAATCAGGAAGGTGACGGTGAGGGTGCGCAGGGGGCCAATATCGGCCAGTAAGCGGAAGTAGATGATGTAAGCCAGCGCGGTGCAAATAAAGCCGACGGCCAGGATGCAGGCCCAGACTTCAGGAATGTGCCAGTTCGCCGCAGGCGTTTGCGGCGCGCTGAAGGCAAAGAAAGGCAGCAGGAACAGAGAGGCGCCCAGTTGGCTGCCGAACGCGACTTTGGTGGCATCAAGCCCGCCGCGCGATCCAATCCAGCGCTTAGCGAGAAAGCCGGCAAAACCGTAGCAGGTGGTGGCGACCAGACAAGCCGCGATGCCGAGCACCAGCGCGTGTGAAAGCACCCCTTCGCCAGTGGTACTGATTAACAAAATGCCGACAAAACCGGCCACCATGCCCAGCACTTTGCTTACGGTCAGTTGTTCATTGAAGAACGCGGCGCCTATCACGACGCCCATCAACGGCGCGGTGGCGTTGAGTATCGCGGAATAACCTGCGGGCAGCACGCGAGCGGCGAGGCAATACACCAGGAAAGGTAATCCAGAGTTAATCACACCCAGCAACATTGCCCAGCCAAGTTTGCCTTCGAAGCGGCGCGGAATGCGTAGCACCGCCATCACGATGATTAAACCTAATGCGCCACATAACACGCGCAAAAAAGCCGTATTCACCGCACCCAGCGCGGGAACGGCAATACGCATAAAAAGAAAACTGGCTCCCCAGATAGCCGCCAGCAGTAAAAGTCGCAACGAGTCCGATGTTCGCATGGTTCAGATTTAATCATTTGAAAGATGGGCTGACATCATAGCAAAAATTCTTAACACTCAAAGCGATGTCGCGGTGCTATGTTACTTCGCTGCATCACAAAAAAACGGCGAGGGAATGAATGCATTGGGAGTCTGAAAGGCTGCTGTATCGACCGGTTGAGCGCACGGATTTGCAGGCGCTTTTTCGCATCTATGGCGATGCGCGAACACATCAATTTAACCCGCGCGGGCCTTATCCAAACCTTGATCATGCGCGAGAAGTGTTATTACGCAGAATCAAAGATCGCGCCATTCATGGATTCGATGATTGGGCCATTATGGAAAAAAGCGATCCTCAGCATGTGATAGGTTTCGGTGGCGTATTTGTCAGCGAATTCAACGGGCGCAGAACTAACAACCTGGGTTACCGTTTTGAACCGGATGCCTGGGGAAAAGGCTATGCGACAGAACTCGCGCATCGTGCCATCCGCCACGGTTTTGAAGACCTAAAGCTGAGAGAAATCGTCGGTGTGGTGCGCGAGAATCACACTGCATCGCGCCGCGTACTGGAAAAGGTCGGGATGACTTTCCTCGAAAGGGTGTTTAATCCGCAGGATCCACCCGCCAGCTTGATGTTCACCATCACACGCCAACAATGGAGAGAACGAAATGGAACTGAAGATTAGAAAACTCACGGCAGATGATTACGCACAGTGGAAATCGCTGTGGTTAGGCTATCTCGACTTCTATGTCAGTGAGGTCACGGAAGAAGTCACCAATACGACATTTCAACGATTGGTTGCGGAGGGCGAGCCGATGCATTGCCTGGTGGCGGAAGAGCAGGGCAAATTGACCGGGCTAGTGCATTTTATCTGCCATCGCAGCACCTGGACCATGGGTGACTATTGTTACCTGCAGGATCTGTTCGTCAGCCCTGACGGGCGTAAACAAGGCACGGGTCGCGCGTTAATCGCAGCGGTGAATGCTGCCGCTGAGGCGTTGAACTGCTCGAAAGTGTATTGGATGACGCGTGAGAATAATTACCGCGCAAGAGCGCTGTACGATCAGGTCGCGGCGAAGACGGATTTTATTCAGTATCGTATTGCGCCCTAATTCGGGATCTCATTAGCACCCTTGCCAATCCTTAACCCCATCCTGTACCATTTGGGAATCGATTATTTCCTAAATGGTTTTTCCCTTACCGCAAACTCAAATCTCGACACGAGAACGCGGCCAACCATGCCAGTCCAGGAACGATGATGTTTTAGACCTATCCGACTAAAATTTTAACCAATTAGGAAGTAATCATTTCCAATCTTAGGAGTCACCGATGAAGGCCTCAGAATTAAAAATAACATCGCGCTGGTCACAACCTGTCGCCAACCTGCCTGGGTTTTCCCATCATTACGCCACGGTAGACGGTGTTCGCATCCACTATGTCAGCGGCGGCAACCCACAAGGTGAAACCCTGGTGCTGTTAGCCGGGTTCCCGCAAAGCTGGTTTGCGTGGCGCAAGGTGATGGCTCTGCTTGGCGATCGTTACGCCATTATCGCACCCGATCTCCCCGGACAGGGGGACTCTGATAAGCCTAATAGCGGCTATGACACCACTTCTCTGGCGGAAAAAGTACAGGGCCTGCTGCAGCAACTGAACATCCATCACTACTATCTTGCGGCACATGATGTTGGCGCATGGGTCGCCTGGCCGTTTGCCCTGCGTTATGCCAATCAGATAAAAAACTGGCACTGCTCGATGCAGGTATCCCGGGCGTGACCTTACCCGATGCGCTGCCCGCCACGCCTGATAAGGCCTGGAAAACCTGGCATTTTGCCTTCCATCTGCTGCCGGATCTGCCAGAAGCCTTAATTGCCGGGCGCGAAGAGATCTATCTGGAGTGGTTCCTGAAACGCAAGGCCGTCAGCCCAATGGTTTTTGACGCGGAAGATATGGCGGAATATACGCGCTTGCTGCAACAAAACGGGTCATTACGCGCAGGCATGGCGGCCTATCGCGAAGTGAGCGTCTCAGCCGAACAAAACCGTGCATTGTTACGTGATAACGGCAAGCTAAGGATGCCGTTACTGGCGGTCAGCGCCGATCAGGGTTCGATTCCCGATATGGCGATTCCGTTTCAGGAGTTTGCGGCTGAGGTTTCAGGCATCAAAATCGCGCACTGCGGTCACTTCATCCCGGATGAGCAACCGCAGGCGCTGGCTGAAGCGCTGCGCGAGTTTTTTAGTTAGTTGCGCAGACTGGCGATCTCCACACGTTGACCACTGGCAGAGGAGCGCACCATCGCTTTAATGATTTGCTGATTCTCCAGGCCAAAGCGGAAGTCCGGGAAACAACCGGCTTCGCTGCTGAGGCCTTTAATCAGGTCGTAGATTTCGATGACTTTCACATCGAAATATCCCAGGCCACCGCCTGCGAAATCGAAGCCAAAGAAGCCACCAAATTGCTCGACCTGAGAACCGGCATAAATAGTTTTGAAACCACGATCGTGCCTGGCATCACCATAACGTGCAATCTTCAGCTCGTTAAAACGCTCTCCGTCCATGATGATGGTGCCTTCAGTGCCCGAGATTTCCCAGGCAATGCCAAACACTTTACCTGCGGAAATGCGTGAAGATTCAATCACGCCACCGGCGCGATTCTCGAACGTGACCAGCGCCTGAAATTGATCGTCGTTTTCCACTTTTAAACGCGCCGCCTGCTTATCCGCTTGTGCGCCATAGCCTGAGCCACCGCCCGCCGCAGGGCGCGTTTCAATGAAAAGCTGCTCCTGACCCACCACGCTCTTGATCGGACCCATCAAATATTGCGCCACACTCACCACGTGTGAGCCTAAGTCACCGAGCGAGCCAGAACCGGCCTGTTCGCGCGAGCAACGCCAGCTCCATGGCAGTTCGGGATCGTTGAAGAACCCCTGATCGAACCAGCCACGGAAGCGGGTCGGTGTACCAATGTCACCGCGGTCGATCATCTGCTTCGCCAACTGCGCCGCTGGGGTTTTGATGTTATTGAACGCCATGATGGTTTTCACGCCAGCGCGCTCAGCTTCTTGCGTCAGGATTTGTGCCTCCTGCAACGAAACGGTGAGGGGCTTTTCACAGTAGACATGTTTGCCGGCGCGAATGGCGGCGAGTGCCATGTCAAAATGCATGCTGTTAGGCGTGGTGATATCAACAATATCGATTTCAGGATGGTTGACCAGCGACTGCCAGTCCGCCGTGCTGTGCTGGAAGCCGTAACGTCGTGCTGCTTCCTCGGCCAGCGCAGGTGTCACATCCGCCAGCGTATGCAAAACCGGCTGCAGCGCCAGGTTGCGATACAGTAAGCCTGCACGACGCCATGCATCAGCGTGCGCCTGGCCCATAAAGCCTGAACCGATCAGACCGACATTCAGTGTTTTTCCAGCCATCAGCGGCTCCTTAAGCATTTGCAGGTAAAATATGTTGGGCAACAAAACGTTGTGCGCGGGTAACGGTCTCTAACGGGGGCGCTTTCGCCGGATCCTGCTCGGCTTCCACCACCATCCAACCCTGATAGCCGCTGCGAGCGATAAACTCTGCCAGCGGGCGATAGTCAATGCCGCCGTCGCCCGGCACGGTAAACATCCCCGCAAGCACCGCTTCGTTGAAGGTCATACCGGTAGCCCGCACCTGTTGCAGGCGATCCAGCCGCACATCCTTCAGATGGATGTGGCAAATGCGGTCGGCGAATTCATCAATGAGTTGCGTATAGGAGAATCCGGCAGCGGTGGCGTGGCCGGTATCCAGTAACAGGCCAACGGCGGGCGAACAGGCACTAAACAGCGCACGAATTTCCGGCAGCGTTTCGGCCACCATCATGAGATGGTGGTGATAGGCGAGGCGTAAACCATATCGATCAAACAGGGCTTCGGCAAAGTGGGAAAGGCGATCGGCATAGTCGGCGACCTGACTTTCCGGCAACAAACGTCGGGTGCTTAGTGGCACATCCAGCGCGTTGTCAGCCATCCAGCCGCATTCGCCATACACCATAACGTTGGCACCATTTTCCTGCAGCAGGGCGGCATGGTTGTGCACCGCATCCAGTTCCTGCTCAACGCTGCGTTCGGTAAGAAATCCGTCATGCCAGCCCGATACCAGTTGCAGTTGATGTTGTGCCAACAGCTGCTTCAATGCGCCCGGTTCGCGCGGGAATATGCGACTCAGCTCGACGCCCTGAAATCCGGCCTGTTTCGCTTCCTTCAAACAGTGTTCAGCCGAGGTACCTGCGCCGAGGTATTGCAGAACTTCATTGACCCAGGAGAGAGGGCTGACGCCGAGTTGAGGTGCGGGGTGACCTGTGCGATAAAACGCTTCTTTGATCATCGGTTATATCCTGTAGGGGAGATAGCGATGAAATTAGCGGATGCGATGTGCAGCGGCGAGCGCTTATTTGACGTAAAACCATCAAAATTTTCAGGCTAAACGTCAAAAAAATATTGATGTGATTTTGGATGGAAATTGATGGGTTAACAGGGAAATAGGAATGCAAGTCAATAGAGGTGGCCTTTAGAAGGCCACCCATCAGGACTCAGAACGACAGGGTGACGCCAGCGTAATAGGCGCGGCCCGGTTCGTTGTAAGTTGAAGCACCTTCATCTTCACGATAAATGCGCTTATCAAACAGGTTGTTAATACCCGCATTAGCACGCAAATTTTTAGTGATGTCGTAATTGAGGTTCAAGCCGACGATGGAATATGGCTTGATTTCACGTTGTGAAAGACCTCCAGGTCTTCCCTCAATAACTGTTTCTGCATTTTGGCGCGGTTTTTGGCGGCCATACTGCGTCCAGTTGATATTGGCGCTAAGGCTATCAGTTGCTTGCCACTCTAATTGTGAGTTGATAGTAAATTCAGGAATGACCGATAGAGGATTTCCGGTCTTCTTACTTTCTGAACGGAACATGTAAGTCGCATTAGACCGCCACTCAAGTGTGTCCGCAATCAATGGAATAGTCAGGTTACCTTCCAGCCCCTCTACAATGGCTTTGCCTCCATTCTCCCACTGAAGCACGTTGTAAGTACCATTGGTGTAGACAACATGAGTACCGGATACAATTTTGTTTTTGTAATCGTTACGGAAGTAGGTGATACCCGCGACATAACCCGCGTGGTTAAACTCTAGTCCCACTTCTTTATTGACGCTCACTTCAGGATCGAGATTGTCATTCCCTAATAAATAACATTGGGATAGGCCAATTGGGCAGCCATTGCCACGTGTTGATAGCAGGTAGCCAGGAGTTGATTGATATAAGTTAGGCGCCTTGAATGCCCTCGCAATACCCGCTTTGAGCGTAAAATAGTCGCCCAATCCTTGCGAAATATTCAGGCTTGGACTCCAGTTAGCGCCAAAAGCATCATGATAATCAAAGCGTAAACCCGGAATAATTTCAGTGCTGTCAGTGGCGGCAATATTATCTTCAAAATAAAGTGAACTTATCGTGGCGGAGTTAGTACTGCTGCGCTGAGACGGATCGCCTGAACTACCTGGCAAGTAAAGGTTTGTACTTGCAGATTGCATTGACGCAGGGTCATTAAGCTCATCGCGGTTCCATTCCGCTCCCAACGTCACGGTTTGGTCCACCAATAATTCCAGTGGGAAGTTTATTTCTCCGCCAGCACGATAACTTTCCAGACGACTGGTCGAATAAACATCACTGTTGATCATCCCTTCAACGCTTCCGGCAGTGCCTTCTTTCAAGCGAGTGTTATTGGTCTTCTCGTAGTTGAAATTAAGTTTGGATGTGCCCCAATCCCAGATACCGTTATGAGTGACGCCATAGCTCTGACGATATAAGCGGTTTGTTTCACTGCCGTACAGAGATTCAACTAAACCACCTGCACTGCTATTTCCATTGCTGTTCTGCGTGTCGCCCGCATAGATATTGCCCTGACGGCTATAGCCGTAGGAGAAATCAACGATCTGAGTAGGGGTGATTTTCCATGACAGTACACCGTTAATATCTTTATTACGTACCCCTTCCCGTCCCGCAGCATAAGAGCCGTTTTGAGCGGTATTGATATCATAAGCATCCGCATCGGTTCGGTTGATATTGCCATACAGACGCATGGTTAACGCATCGCCAGCCAGTGGGCCACTCAGGTTAAAGTTGGCGCGACGCGTGTCACCCTCTTTGCTGTTTTCAGGCTGATTGGTGAACAGTGACAGCGATCCATGCCAGTCATTGGTCGGACGCTTAGTGATGATGTTCACCACGCCGCCAGCCGCACCGGAACCGTAACGCGCGGCGGCTGGGCCGCGAATCACTTCAATACGTTCGACCATCTCCGCTGGCACCCAGTTGGTATCACCGCGCGAGTCACGCTCGCCACGCCAGCTGTAACGCACTGAGTTACGTGAACTCACCGGCACGCCATCGATCATGATTAAGGTGTTTTCCGGGCCCATGCCGCGAATATCAATCTGGCGGTTATTGCCACGGCTGCCGCTGGCGCCGTTGCCGGTCAGATTGACGCCGGGCATTTTGCGGATGATGTCGGAGAGGTCGTTAACCGGCGGGCTTTTCTTGATGTCTTCAGCGGTAATGGTGGAAACGCCAGGTTGCTGCTTCAAACCCTGTTCCGCAGTGACGATCATCGATTCATCGTCAGCCAGTCTTTCCGTGGGTTCTGCGGCATAAGCAGGTGAAGTGAGTAGGGCTGCCACCATCAGTGCAAGCGGGCGCTTCCTGACATACAAAGTTACATTCACTTAAATCTTCTCCCTGAAGTATTAACATATGTAAGCAAATGCGCATGATAATGAGAATTCTTATCATTGTATATACGATAAAAGAACGTCTCCTTTATTTCTCCATGATTGGTGCTAAATGCGGGGGAAGCGTGAAGAAACGTAAAGCCGGAGTGAAGTTTGCGCTTAAAAACTTTGCGCAGGAAAAGCGTTCATCAAACTGTCATCAATTCCTTGTAAATCAGCAGACTAAAACCAGTGATAACGCACAGTAATTACATGGAGATCCGTTTAGCTTCTAGCCTGCACCCAAAATGGGTGCTCAGGACTCTCATCAATCAAGGAGAAAGTGTGCGCCAGATCATACAAACTTTTACATTCCTGCTGCTGATTTTGTTCACCATTCCTGTTGCCAGAGCCGCCGATAAGATGGATTTCTGGCTGCAACCTCAACATGGCGGCAACAGCTTTAATCGCATTCCACCCAATACCGCTTATTTCAACGCTCTCCACACTTATGGTGCCTCTTGGGTGCGGCTCTCGTGGGATAAATGGCCGACCAGACAACGTGATTTTCTGCTGGGCAGTGCGGATCGCTACCAGGGATTAGTGGCGGAAGATGTCGCAACCTTGAGAAATGTGCTGGATTACGCTGAGGCAGCAGGGTTGAAAGTGGTGATCACGCCGCTTTCCTTACCCGGCATGCGCTGGTCACAAAATAATGGCGGACAGTTTGACGACCGACTGTGGCAAGACAAGGCTTTCTGGCAGCAAAGTGCCCGTTATTGGCGCGACCTTGCGGCCGTATTGAAAGACCACCCTGCAGTGGCGGCATACAACATCATTAATGAACCCGCGCCAGAGAAAATGGGCGGTCTGGACGAACATGCGCCTGCCGCGACCATGAAAAGCTGGTATCTGCAGCAGAAGGGCACCGCGCGCGATTTACCGGGGTTTTACCGAACCGTGATTGCGGCGATTCGCGAAGTTGATCTGCAGACGCCGGTGATGGTCGACAGTGGCTGGTACGCTGCCGCCGATGCCTTCACGTATTGGCCACAGCCGCTTGAAGATAAACGGGTGTTATATAGCGTGCACATGTATGAGCCTTATTCCGCCACCAGTGCACCAAACGCCAAACGGAAAACGCCCTGGCCTTATCCGGGCAAAGTGCCGTTCGCGGGATCGCAGCAACAGTGGGATGCACAACGCGTAGCAGAATATTTAGCGCTACCGTTTGAGTGGGCGAAATCGCACGGTGTGGCCCGCCATCAAATGGTGGTCGGGGAGTTCGGTTGTGTCCGCACCTTACCAGGGTGCACACAATATCTGGAGGATGTGTTGAAGGTGCTGGATCAGCAGCAGGCGCATTGGGCGTTCTACAGTTTTCGTGAGGACAGTTGGGATGGCATGGATTACGAATTGGGTGACAAGAAAGTGCCGTGGCAATATTGGCAGGCTGCGGAGCAGAATCTACCCGATACCGTTCCACGCCATGCGACTAAAGAGTTTGAACCTATTCGTAAACGCTTAGAACGATAATGTCTTGTTAAGAAGAAAATGGTCGATAGCCGCTGCAAAAGCAGGCCGTTGAATACCTGACTAAATCTGAATACCTTACCTGACACCGCGCCATCATTGGCGCGGCCATCCCCGTAACCACGGGCGTCACCTTCTATTCCCGAATTCTGGCAATAGATATCCGTTTTTCGCATTTGTGATCGCTGCACATCTTACTGAGAATGGCTCCGGGACGTTCAGAGGATGACAATTTCTTTCCACCGAGTGGTGAGGAAGAAGAAAAATACATCGCTACCTCAACGCCTTTTCCCAACAGGGAAACATTTATATATATCAGGAGAAGGTTCCAGTGAAACTCGCCAAAGGTATCACCTTGCTTGCACTTGCATTGAGTGCGCACACCGCGTTTGCCGCCGATCAATCCGTGCCGACTGACAGTTCAATCCATGTTCAGGCCGATCCTGCGCTGAAAAGCCTGCTGCCGGCGGATGTGGTAAAGCGCGGCTATATCGTGGCAGGAACCAACCCAAATACACCGCCAACGACCTTCTATAAAGAAGACAACAAAACCCTGGCCGGCCGTGAAATTGACGTGATGAACGCCGTGGGCGAACGCTTAGGGATCCAGGTCCAGTGGCGTGACACCGGCGGTTTCGACAACATCATTCCAGGTTTGAAGACCGGTCGTTATGACGTGGCACTGTCTAACATTAACGCCACACCAACCCGCGCGAAAATCATCGATTTCGTCAGCTACTACGATGCCAGCCGATTGGGCATTATCTCGCGTAAGGATGCCAATGTGGCTCCCTTCAAAACCCTGGACGACGTGTGTGGCAAAGAAGTCGGCGCAGGTTCAGGCACCACGCAGGTAACACGTCTGGAAGAAGCCAGCAAAGCCTGTGAAGCAGCGGGTAAAAAACCAATTAAAGTTTCCGTGTTCCCGGACCGTCCAGCTGGTGTTCAGGCTGTCGTCAGTGGTCGCGTGCCAATGTTCCTCGGCCCGTACGAAGGTCTGCTGTGGCAGGCGAAGGTGATTAAACCTATCACCCTGAGCGGCGAAATCACCGTGCATGACGCGCCAGTTTCTGTGGCCTTCCCGAAAGATTCCGCGCTAGAGCCTGCGGTGCAAGCGGCGCTTAACTCGCTGATCAAAGATGGTAGCTACCAGAAGATCCTCGACAACTGGGGCATCGGATTTGGCGCCGTTAAAGAATCCAAACGTAATCAGGAAATCTTTCAATGAGTGATGTACGTGACCACACCGACGATCTGCGAATTGTCGGCAAACGTTACTACGGACGCTGGCTGAGTGCGCTGGTGGTGCTGTTGTGCGTCGTGGCAATGGCGCACTCGATGATTAACAATCCACGCTTCGAATGGGGCGTGATTGCGGAAAACTTCACCGGTGAATCGATCCTGCAGGGCGTATTAATGACGCTGCAACTGACGGCGATTTCGGTGGTGCTGGGCTTTGCTTTTGGTACGGTGCTGGCGCTGATGCGCCTCTCATCCAACCCCGTGTTGGTGGGCGTGAGTTGGTTTTACACTTGGTTCTTCCGGGGCGTGCCAATGCTGGTGCAGCTTTTCCTGTGGTACAACATTGCCGCGCTCTATCCGACGATTTCACTCTCTATTCCGGGATTAGGCGAGCTGTGGAGTACCCAGTCTAATGCCCTGGTGAGTCCATTCAGTGCGGCAGTGATCGCGCTGGTGATGCATCAGTCCGCTTATGCCGCAGAAATTGTGCGTGCCGGTATCCAAAGCGTGGGTAAGGGACAACTGGAAGCCGCACGTGCGCTGGGTTATCGCCCCGCGCAGATTTTCCGTCACACCGTGTTGCCGCAGGCGATGCGCGCCATCATGCCACCTGCCGGTAACGAAATTATCGGTCAGTTGAAAACCACTGCCGTCGTGTCGGTGATTTCGCTGCAAGACGTACTGTTCTCCGCGCAGATCATCTATCAGCGTACCTATGAAGTGATCCCGCTGCTACTAGTGGCGACGCTGTGGTATCTGCTGATGACCTCAGTACTATCGATTGGTCAGTTCTACGTTGAACGCTATTTTGGTCGTGGCGTTACGCGTCGTGAAAAACGCAGCCTGTTTAAATCCTTGCCGGGCTTTAGCGCGCAAAAACCTGAAAGGAGCGTAAGCAATGGCTGAAGCGATCGCCTTACGTAAAGTCACTAAACGCTTCTCCGGGGTCACGATTCTGGACGAAGTGAATCTGGATATTCCCGCCGGTTCTGTCACGGTCATTCTTGGGCCTTCCGGTTCGGGGAAATCCACCTTGCTGCGCTGCATCAACCATCTGGAAAAGCTGGATGGCGGCACCATTCGTATTGGTGGCGAAATCATTGGCTACAAGCAGAAAGGCCAGGCGCTGCATGAGTTAAGCAGCGGTGAGATTGCGCGTCAGCGTGCGCAAATTGGCATGGTGTTCCAGCAGTTCAATCTGTTCCCGCACCGCACTGTTTTGCAGAACATCGTTGATGCGCCGATGCGCGTGAAAAAGCAGAACCGCCAACAGGCGACCAGCAAAGCGCTGTCACTGCTCAAGCAGGTGGGGCTGGCAGGGCGCGAAGAGGAGTGGCCGCAGAATCTATCTGGTGGACAGCAACAGCGCGTAGCGATCGCCCGCGCGCTGGCGATGGACCCGGGAGTGATGCTGTTTGATGAGCCGACATCGGCGCTTGACCCGGAACTGGTGGGCGAAGTGTTGCAGGTGATTAAGCAACTTGCGCACTCCGGCATCACCATGGTGATTGTGACGCACGAGATTGGTTTCGCGCGCGAGGTTGCCGACAACATTGTCTTTATGGAAGACGGCAAAATCGTGGCGGCTGGCCCCACTCAGCAAGTCCTCGACGACCCGGAAAACGGGCGCGTAAGAAACTTTATTGCAACGGTGCTTTAAGCACCGTTTTTCATTTTAGACAGCCAGGAACAGTGATGACGCAAAAACCAGTTATGCATAGCGCCCACTGGGGTGCTTTTCATGCTCAGCAATCGGGCGATCAGCTCACCATCGAACCCTTCAAAGGCGATCCCGATCCCAGCCCGCTGCTGCAAAATTTCCGCACCGCTTTAAATCATCCGGCACGCGTCTCTCGCCCGATGGTCCGTCGTGGCTGGCTGGAAGATGGCCCCGGCCCCGATCAGCGCCGGGGTAATGACGAATATGTGGCCGTGAGCTGGGAGCAGGCTTACGAATTAGTGGCGCGTGAACTGAAGCGCGTGGGCGACACTTACGGCCCGGAAGGAGTTTTTGGCGGTTCTTACGGCTGGTCGAGCGCTGGCCGTTTTCATCACGCACAGAGCCAGGTACACCGTTTTCTCAACACCACACTGGGCGGTTACGTACGTTCAGTGAACAGTTACAGTTCGGGCTCTGCTTCGGTACTGCTGCCACACATCGTCGGCGACATGAATGAGATTGCGCGACGCGGCGTGAGCTGGGAAGAGATTGCTCAGCACAGTGAAATCGTCATCGCCTTCGGCGGCCTGGCACTGAAAAACTCTCAGGTGGCAAGCGGCGGATTAAGCGAGCACACCGAACGTGGCTTTATGCAGCAGGCCGCACAGCGCGGCACGCGTTTTATCTCGGTTAGCCCTTTGAAAAGCGATCTGCCGGAGGAAGCCAAAGGAGAGTGGCTGGCCTTACGTCCGGGCACCGATGCTGCCTTTATTCTCGGTGTGCTCTCGGTATTGATTGATGAAAAACTGACGGATGAAGCCTTCCTCAGTCGCTATACCGTGGGGTGGCCGGAAATGGTCGCTTATCTCCGTGGTGAAGAGGATGGCACGCGACGCGATGCCGACTGGGCAGCGGAGATCTGCGGCGTCAACGCGGCGTTTATCACTGATTTTGCCCGTCACTTACCCGGTAAGCGTGTGCTGGTCACCGTTGCGCACGCACTGCAACGTTCGGAGCACGGTGAACAACCGGTGTGGCTTGGGCTGGTACTGGCCGCGGCGCTGGGCCAACCGGGTTTACCGGGCGGCGGTTACACCTATGCGCTGGGCGCGTTGGGTCATTACGGTAAGCATCACAACCTGGTGAGTTTCCCGGCTTTACCGCAGGGCAAAAATGGCATCGATCGTCTGATCCCGGTGGCGCGAATTTCGGACATGTTGCTCAATCCCGGCAAACCATTCGACTACAATGGCCGCCGCCTGACCTATCCGCATATTCGTCTGGCTTACTGGGCGGGCGGCAATCCCTTCCACCATCATCAGGATCTGGCGCGATTGCGACAGGCATTTTGCCAATTGGATACACTGATTGTGCATGAGATTGCCTGGACGGCCAGTGCACGCCATGCCGATATCGTGTTGCCCGCGACCATGACGCTGGAGCGAGAAGATATCGGCGGTGCGCCAACCGATCGCCATCTGTTTGCTATGCAGCCGGTCGCGCAACCGCACGGCGAAGCCAAAGACGATTACACCATTTTTGCCGAGCTTGCGCGCAGGCTGGGACGTGAAGAGGCGTTTACTGAAGGTCGCGATACGCGTGGCTGGCTGAAACACCATTACGCGCAGTTGCAGCAAAAGCTGGCAACACATCAGGTCGACATCCCCGACTTTGAACAATTCTGGCAGCAGGGCGTGCTGGAATTGCCGCAGCTTAGAGACGGTGGACGAATGATGAATGCCTTCCGTGCCGATCCGGATGCGGCACCACTACCCACACCGAGCGGAAAAATTGAAATCTACTCGGCGACGATCGCCAGTTTCGATTATGAAAACTGTCCCGGACATCCGGTGTGGCGAGAGCCGCAGCAAAAGCCAGATACCGACCATCCGTTCTGGCTCATTGCCAATCAGCCTGCGACGCGCTTGCACAGCCAGCTTGATTTCGGCGATTACAGCCTGAGTGGTAAACGCGATGGGCGTGAGGTGTGCAGCCTGAATCTGGATGACGCGGCATCTCTGGGGATTCAAGACGGTGAGATTATTGAGCTTTATAACCAGCGTGGGCACGTACTTGCCAGCGCGCGCGTGACCGATACGGTGATGCCGGGCGTGGTGCAGTTGCCAACGGGTGCCTGGTACGATCCGGTCGATCCCACCGCGCTGCGGCCGTTATGCCGCCACGGTAACCCGAATGTGCTGACGCTGGATATTGGCACCTCATCGCTGACACAGGGTTGCAGTGGTCAAATAACGGTGGTGCAGGTGCGTAAATACGCTGGAGAACTGACGCCGGTGCAGACGTTTATCCCACCGCAAAGTTAGCATGACCCATGGGCGGCCAACGGGCCGCCCCGGAATATTAATCTTCTAACTGCAGCCACATCACGCGCAGACGATGCCCATCAGGGTCGATAGACGTGAAGGTGTAGCCAAAATCCATCTCGGTCGGCGACTGTACAATGGTGATCTCACGGAACGCGCCCCATTCGTTATAGAGGAAATCGACGTCAGCTTTGTGCTGCACTTTAAAAGTGATTTCACCGTTGGCCGAAAACTGTTGCGTATCCACCGGCGGTTGAACGGTGTATTTCGACCACAAACCCAGCTTGAATCCGTTCTCAAAAACAAACATCGCAAAAGTGGGCGTGACGTTGATCGGCTTGATATCAAACAGCGATGCATAAAAGTCAGCGCTTTTGACGACATT
Source organism: Pantoea sp. BL1 (assembly GCF_000963985.1). NCBI lineage: Bacteria > Pseudomonadati > Pseudomonadota > Gammaproteobacteria > Enterobacterales > Erwiniaceae > Pantoea > Pantoea sp. BL1. Next base: position 102,251 of record NZ_JZRH01000015.1, read on the forward strand.
CGGTACATAAAGGATGGTCATATCAGCAGTAAACATGGTTTTTTCTCCTTGTGGGTTTACGGCTGCATAGTACGAGGCGGCTGTGACAGATTCTGTCAGTAGCGGTAGCCACATGGGGCTTCAATGGTGATTGCGCATGTTTAAAGAGGTTGCATGCAAGTTTGCAGGAGTCATCTAAAATCGTACTGATTCTTAAAACCAGGAGCAGTAATGAAGAAAACGATTACCGACTCAGAAGCAAGCAACTCAGGACCAGAACATGACCTTATATTACAAAGTGGTATGGCGTGGAATGGACAGGTCTATGATCGATATCCTGCTGGGAAGCCTCAGATATCGGTGATGCGTATGTCACTGTCTCCTAATACTGAGCTTCCCTGGCACACCCATCCGATGCCCAATACGGCATACGTACTGTCAGGCCAGTTAACGATTGAAGATAAAGAAACCGGCCAGACTCACTCTTTTAATGCCGGTGAAGCCTTGAATGAAACTGTAAACAGTGTGCATCGCGGTTACACGGGTGAACAGGCTACTGAGCTGATTATTTTCTATGCTGGCGTGGAGGGGCAGGAACTGAGTGATTCTTTGCCGGGACAGGCTCCTGAGTTCTGAATAACTGTAATGCTGGTTAAAGACTCATTGCTTCTGTCTGTGAACACATTCATACGAGGGGTTGTGCAAAGCCTTCAACGAAAAAATACCTCTGTAAGTGGAAATCCAAAAACACTTACAGAGGCGATGCAATGCATCATTCGTTACGCGCGGCCTTTACCGCCCGACAAACCTATACAATTAAGTAGAAATTGTACAACAATAAATATCATTAACGTTCTGGTTTGAGGTGTATTTAAATTGCATTTTATCTCGAGTTGAATTTCTCTAATTTATTTAAGCGTACCTTTCAGTAAGTCAGCCAAAATCTCGATGTTTTTTTGTTTAAAGTCTAAATTATATTAATGTGTTTGCTGAGAAGCTTTTTCATGATTTTTATCACCCGGGTTGTACAGTTTGGCTTAATTTAATATTTCCCGAATGACAGAAAATTTTTTAAGAGGATATTTTGATGTGAAAAGCCAACAGATATTCCTTGAAAGTGGTTATTTTCATGGAAACCTTTCAATTTGAAAGAAATCGACTACAACTAGAACACAAAATAATAATTGCTGAGGTTCGTTTGAGCGCATTAGAGGTCAACGTTGAAATTTTTGCTATTCAGTTGAGAAAACTGGCTGCAATTCACCAGTCAGGAACAAGTATTGCTGAAGTCAAACTTCAGGTTGATAACACCATACAGCACATGAAGGATTCATTGGGAAAAGACAAGACCCTTCAGGCTTTAAAATGGCATGAGCTCTTGATTGCACTTGAAAAGTTCAGCAGAAACACCGCTGACCCTAAGTGGATGCTGGTGATCAAACATGCTAAACATCGTATCAAAAGTCGTATCCAGACAGCAGTTTACAGCAGAAAACGCTTCAATCGCTGATTGAACACAGAGTGGATGTGCCTTAGTAGTAAATTTCAAGTGCCAATCCCTGGCATGTGATCCCTCAGCAAGTCAGGAAGACGGATTAGAAGGGCGGCGACTGACAATGCCTCCTTTTCTTCCTGCTTCTACGGCCCGTTCAGGGTCATTTTTGAAGTTGCCGCCGCTGGCGCGGCCTCCGCGTTTGCCAGCTTCTCTTGCTCGTTCCGGATCGTTGGCGAAATTTCCTGCGCCACCTCTGCGTTTGACTTCACTCATAGTCAGACCTCATTTCAGGGTTCCATAAGATTTAAGGACCAGCCACTTACAACAAAAATTTTAGCCCGGCATGTCGGCTTTTCCACAAAAAAACCAGGCTAATTATTTGAAGAAGATCATAGAAAATGACGTAATTTGGGTTAAGTCGGAGGTGACCTGACCATGCTGTTTAAAAAGAGGGAGATGGGTAAAAACGATTATGCTGATGCCATTCGTTTCAGTTAAGGGGGGAGTGTCATCTAATATAATTTCATCAACATGAAAATCGAATTCGTGCACAGAGAAGGACAGGGGGTGTTCAGGAATGAAAATAATGCTGGTATCAGAGAAAGAGGCTGATGACACAGGTTACGTCGGGCAGGAGAATTAAACTGAGCAGTAATGCATTAACCGAAGGTACGACCCGGCAATGATGCCGGGTAGAGATTACGATTGTCAGCTTTTGAAAGCGAGACGGTACAGCTAAATCTCTGGCGATAACCCTGCTTTCATCAATTTGCAGCCCGATTATCATGAGGGTTATCATTTCATCCACTACGCTGTCAGTTACGTTCACGCAGCCAGGAAGGTTTTTATTCAGCAGTTATCCGCTGCTGCATTTCACGCTGATGCTTATGATAGTCCTCGCCACACTCTGCTGAGCAAAAGGCGGTGTTAGCCACTATCGGCTCATCAGTGCACCAGATGCAGTTACCATTACGGCTCACTAAGCGTGGCTTTCGGGCAGACAGAGAGGCTGTCAGGTGAGCTTCTTCACGTTCCTGGGCCAGGTCCACATCATCCATAAATCGAAATCCTTTTAGTTTTTTTAGTTGTCATAACCGGGGCTTGTTAGCCTCAATTCTGTTATGCCGTTTAAGGCACAGCCACTCAGCATAGTACATTTGTACAGGACAGGGGTATAAGGCCTGATGATTTAGCCCCGATGTGCTCAAAACAGCCCCTCGATTTCAGCTGCACTTTTCCTCATCTGTTCTAAACCCTGAGGTAAATTAACCCTCATAACAGCGGCTTTGCATTCACTGCACGGGGCTGCATGACCGGCGCTGTGAAATTGTTTAGGAAGCCGGTGCCATTGAAAACGTCTGCCCACGCTTAGATGCTCAATATGGGACCGACAGTGGAAAGCGGAGGGCTCATAAACCGCTGAATTCGGGAAGTGGTTCCTGGCGGTTAAGGTTTTGCTAATGCTGTCCGCAGTAAAATCACGATAACTGTCCTGACGAGTTATCTGCCATGCGAACCACTTTACTCAGTCACTTTCCACATGAAGATGCGCCTTTTTTTAAAGGTATGCACATCACAACGGCCTTGCTTGTGCTGTCTCAAATCATTAACTCTAACTGGACTCGACGCGAAGCGATGCGAGCTGGGGGTCTGGAATCGGTGATCACCTGGTTTCATATTTTGTCAGGCTTTGCTCTTATCGCGTGCAGCGTCTTTCTGGCAGGATGGATGCTCTCACAACGCGGCTTTGCCTGGTATTTTGCGTGGATGAAACTGGATTTCAGCGGGTTTATGAGAGACCTGAAAATAGTGCGCAATTTCACGCTTCCTGATGCTCAGAGCGGGGGGATTGCTTCAGCCATTCAGGGGCTGGGCGTTATGTCCTTACTGGCTGTATCCCTGACCGGCGGCTTATGGTTTTTACTGAGTAATATGCCTTCGCCCAACGCCTCTCTTGCGCACGATGTGTTGCACTGGCATAAAACGCTCACGACACTGATTGAAATTTATTTCTATGCCCATGGCATCATGGGATTGCTTCATATGCTTCTCAAGATTTATGACTGATCAAAACCTTGAGAAGCGGTCGTTGTTAAATATCAACGGGTCTGGCTGAGAATAATACGGTCGAATATTCGGTCGCCCAACCAGACGCGCATGCTGATCAGCATTTTCGCAAATCTACCGGCAGCATACCGTGTACGTGGGCGACGACGACTAACTGCACGAGATACCACGTTTGCAATAAGCTCCGGTGAACTGCCTTTGCCTTGCCCGTAGGTATTTTTTATCGACATATCCACCTTGTTCACCAAAGAGCCATAGGGCCCGTTGGCAGAACGTCTGATAATACTGTTTCTTGCGACTTCGCCGAATTGTGTCTCTATTACCCCCGGTTCAATGATGATGACTTTAATCCCGAATCCGGCGACTTCGAGTCTGAGGCAGTCTGACCAGCCTTCCAGAGCATGTTTAGTTGCGTGGTACCAGGCCCCGAGAAGGCTGTACATCTTTCCGCCCATAGAAGTGACGTTAATAATATGCCCTGAGCGTCTTGCCCTCATGGCTGGGAGCAATAACTGCGTAATGCGTGCGGCACCGAACAGATTGACCTCAAACTGATAACGCCCCTCGTCGATACCCATTTCTTCGACGGGGCCGTAAAGACCAAAACCGGCATTATTGACAAGAACATCGACACCGCCGGTCTGAGTGAGAATAGTGTTAATGCCAGCAACAATTTCCTCATCGACAGAAATATCCATACGCAGCGGCTGTGCGCCAAGACTGACCAGATCAGACATTTTATCGACATGTCGGGCTGCAACGTAAACCTGATAGCCATCCTGTATTAACTTATGGGAGATGGCCTTGCCCATACCGGACGATGCGCCTGTAACCAACGCAGTTTTCTTTTCCTGGCTAAACATAAGCACCTCACTTAATGAACTGCATCCAGTGTGCCTCAACAGACGCCGCGTCTGTCATGCTCAACGCGCCAGAATGATTGCTTAATGCGCCTTGTGCAGCATGCGGTGATCATCTTCACCTAAATGGATTTCATCCAGTTGTAACGCCCAGTTCGATCAACTGGTTCGAAGGCAGCACAACTACCCCTGCAGTGACGGGCACTTTTAGTGTCAGTGCCCTGGCCACAGCAAGCGCCCGCACGGGCTTATAAGCAGCGGGAAGAATCGGTGACAACAGTTTGGCTAGCGGAATGGAGATTAGTTCGCCCAGCCGAAGTGGCTGGCCTAGTCCGGTGCGGTAATCAAGCAGAAGGGAAGGTCGCGCAATGACCAGTGTGGTTAATGGAAGTGCGGTGAGTGCCTCTTCCAGCTCTCCCTTAACACGGGTATAGAACATCGAGGATTTCGCATTTGCGGCTCCGGCACTAACCAGCCCTATGCGGCTCACACCCGCCAACATAGCTGCCTGTGCAACTGCAAGGTTAGCCTCAAAATCGACAGCGCGAAAAGCCTCTTTGCTGCCTGCGACTTTAATGGTGGTGCCCAAAGCAAGGTAGGCTTCATGTGCATGAGGAAGTTGTGGCAGAGAGGTAAAATCAACCAAATGGACCTGCAGCTTTGGATGGCTCACTCTGAGAGGTCTTCGAGTCAAAGCATGAACACACGACACCTCAGAGTCATTGAGCAGCAACTGCAGTATATGGCCACCCACCAGGCCTGATGCACCTGCAAGTAATACAACGCGATTCTTATCTGAATTTTTCATAAGGTCTCTTTTAATAAGGATGCATGGCGTTTCTGAGGTTTTCAGCCGTTTGGCCAGTCCATGCCATGAATGCACGATAGAATGAATTTGGGTCTTCAAAACCAAGTAGAAAAGCAATTTCATAACCGGGCAGACGGGTATTCACCAGGTAGTGACGGGCAAGATTTTCGCGGCTGGTATTGATGAGATGGCGGAAAGTCACACCCTCTTCCTCAAGCCTGCGCTGAAGTGTTCGCTTGCTCACGCCCAGGCGTTCAGCAGTTTTCTCAATTGTCGCTTCGTTAGCGGGCAGCAACTCCAGAAGCACAGCACGCACCCGCTCAGCGGTGGAAGCCGTGACATCTAACTCACTCAGACGTCGCCTCAGTTCAGGCTCAAAGACTTGCCACATACCTTGATTAACTGTCAGAAATGGCCGCAGGGCATCGGTGGCAGAAAAACGAATAGCAGGATATTCACCAAAAGAGATAGCCGTCCCGAAGTAGCGGTCAAATTGACTGGGTTCTGCTCCTGCTGGAAGTTGCGATAGCTGTACTTTTGATGCCCTCACAGGCTCACGTGTTGCGATCCGTGCAAGCTTAAGTAAAAAGGCAAGTTCTGCTACCTGCAATGATGGGGGAGTGTCTGTGGCAGACAGCCAAACAGGTGAAACCGTTAACGTACCCTGATGATCAATGTTGGTTTCAAGCAGCATTGGAGCAATAAGCTGTTTATATTTGGCCAGCCGCTGGACAGCTTGCATCATATTTGAGCTGCATAGTGCCGCAAAAAGCGGCGGATCGAAGATCTCAGCAGAAACCTTTTCAATGAGGTTCAGCGGAAAAGCGAGATGATGACTTTCAGCCTCCAAAGCGCGCCACAAACGAAAGTATTCTTCTGTATTTAGGCCGTGATCGGCTTTTGAAAAAGTATCATCAGGCAGGCGAGCCTTTCGAAGTATGTCTTCAGGCTCAAATCCGACATCTTTGAGCAATGTTTTCCAGCCGATATTGATGGGGAAGGCAAGGTTACGTTGCATTGTCAGATTCCTTGGGTACATGTTTTGATAATGGGCGACATCGTAATCTTTCAAATCGTAATTCTACACGCTAAATGCGCCATGATGCTGGTGAAACACGCCATATTGATGCTTGTGTGCTGAAAGATAAAGTTCAGGCTATGCGAACACTGCCCGTTAAAGATGCTTGCCGTAAGTATATCGGCTTCGATTCGCAGCGAGTTGAGGCAGTTCATTGGGGATGTCGATTAATAATTGATAATCCTGTCTTAGTTCTCAGAGTTAAATAAATGCCTAGAGGGTGAGGCTGAAATATCAATCTGATGGCTATTTTTTCGCAGCGACGGAGTGCCAGGACATAGCTTAACTCTGCTCGATGGCTGAAGGTGTATTTTAAGCGCAATAATTATGATTCGGTTCAGGGAACATTAACTTCTTTCAAAAATGATCTGATTAACTTTAAAATTGGATGTTCGTCTTTCTACCTATTTTGAAAGTAAAATAGTCACAAAAAACACGCAAATTACGACATTTTTGGGATGACACTATGCGTATTGCCATACTCGCCTTAGAAGGCAGCGTTCTTTCTGCAATTGCTGGCCTGGCGGATTTATTCTGGATTAGCAATAAAGCGATTGCTTCTTCTCCTGCTCATGCGTGCAAATTTTCGACAGCCCCGTTTGAAACACTTATTGTCAGTGCGGACGGCGCACCTGTTCTGGATACGGAAGGCAGGCTAATTCATATTGATAGCTCTTTTCAGGGGGCAGGGAATCTGGATGTTGTCATTGCGCCAGGTATGTTGTTGGGCCCGGATTTACAACCTATAAATATACACAACATTCGTCAGGCAGCCGGATGGGTCAAAGAACTACATGAAAAAAATGTTTGCATCGCGGCTTCTGGCACGGGAGCTGTAGTTTTAGGAGAAGCCGGTTTGCTTGATGACAGGCATTATTCCACCACGTGGTGGGTGAGCCACATGATCAAAGAGCGTTATCCCAGTTCTCAATTGAGCAAGGGGAAAATGGTGGAGGAAGACCGGGGTATTGTAACCTCAGGGGGCTGTTTTTCATGGATATCACTTGCTATGCACCTTATTGAAAAAGGAGCGGGCGCAGAGGTGGCCAATCTGACTTCAGAAATGTCGCTCAATGATAATCATCTTCTTAGACAAAGTTTAAATCATTCAAATGTGGCAGCCAAATCGGACTCAGCATTCATGATTCGAGCGCAGGAAATCATTCGCTTAAAAAATTTATCCATTACCGCAGCGGAACTGGCCGACGCTTTACACACAACAGAAAGAACGCTCCAGAGAAAGCTCAAAACCTTATCTCAAGAGACACCGAAGGAGTTTATAACGAGAGTACGCATAGAATCTGCCTGCAATATGCTGGTGAGCACGAATGTTAGCATACGCAAGGTGGCACAGGACTGTGGTTACTCAGAGGATACGGCTTTTCGCAAGGCATTTAACCAGGTAATGGATATGTCACCGATTCAATATCGTCAATGGATGTCTGCGCGGTTGAGTCGCCAATAATAAAAGTGTTCAAAATGAGAACGTCAGTGCGGTGGATCAGGAAATATGATTAAATTGGATTAATTTTAATCAGTATATTTGATGTAATTGTTGTTCTTCTTTTGCCGATGTGATTGTTGCTAAGAAATCTCATTTCAACATTTACCAGGTAAAAAAGATGAATATTACTCAAAGGTTAACCCTGGCTTTTCTCTTACTCTCGGCTTCTCTCATTCTATGCGGCACCGTATCCTTAAGGCTTTTATCAGGGTTTCAGGAGCGTTTTGAATACGTACAGTTAAACGCGATACCCTCAATACGCGACCTTGGCGATCTTATGGACCGGAGTAACAAATTATCCCTGACGCTTTACAAACATCAGAGTCAGACGGACAACACGCGAATGCCGCCGATTGAAAGTGAGATATCTCACCGCATGGCAGACATCCGAACGTTGGCAAATTATTACTTAAAAAATGACATATCCAGTGATCAAGATGAAAAGATGACCGAAACGGGGCTGGCTACTTTAAAGCTGGTTGAATCGAGATTGCCTGCTTTTTTAAATGCCTCTCGAACACACCAGGATGAGATAACACTGGGAATGCTCGAAAACGACAGTGGCATTGGCGGCGCCATTACGGCTTTAAAGGACAACTACCGCAAGCAACTCGCGCTTAATATTTCTCTTTCGGAAGGGCTTCGCAGCCAAAACAAGAGGATTTATCAGCAGACACTTTGGGGAATGTCAGCCTGTGTAACGGTGGCCATCATTCTGCTTGGTGCGTTAACCGTCATGACTCTTTTACGTATCCGCAGGAGCCTGAAGAACATCAGCGAAATCATGCTGCGTGCAGGCGATAGTTTGGATTTGAGCGTGACTGCCGATGACAGCCGTAAGGATGAAGTGGGTGCGATGGCGAAGGCATTTAACCAGCTTCTCAATCGTGTCAGTTCCGCACTCCACTCAGTCAGTACGACTTCTCACTCGGTGAGCACGGCATCTGCACAAATCGCGGCAGGTAATGAGGATTTATCCTCCCGCACAGAGCAGCAGGCAGCTTCGCTCGAACAGACTGCTGCCAGTATGGCCGAACTGAGTGAAACCGTGCGACAGACGGCAGAGAACACACGTCAGGCGAGTCGCTTATCCGGTAATGCATCAGTGCTGTCTGATGCGAGCGTCGTGTCCCTGGGAAGTATGTTAAGCACCATGGTGGAAATCAGAAGCAGTTCGAAAAAAATCACTGAAATTGTCACGCTGATTGAAGGGATTGCATTTCAAACCAACATTCTCGCGCTCAACGCTGCAGTGGAAGCGGCGAGGGCCGGCGAGCACGGTAAGGGATTTGCCGTGGTCGCGGGTGAAGTTCGTAGCCTTTCACAGCGTTCTACACAGGCTGCTCGGGAAATTAAACAGCTGATCGATTCATCCTATGTCTTGGTGGAGTCGGGTGCGGTTCAAGCTGAGACGGTCGAGAGTAATATGACGGAACTCAAAGCAGCATTCCGTCAGGTTAACGATCTGGTCACTGAAATTGCCGCTGCGGCAGAAGAGCAGAATACCGGCATTAATCAGGTGCATTTGGCTATTAGTCAGATGGACGATGTGACGCAGCAGAATGCGGCATTGGTCGAAGAAGCTTCTGCAGCCTCCGCGTCCTTACAGGATCAGGCACTCACGCTGTCAGGTATGGTCAGGCAGTTTACTTTGCCAGTTATTATGGCTGTTGAACCAACACCACTTAAGCACACTATGCCAGTTGAGTCTGTCCCGCTGACATCACAAGTGCGGATTCCTCAGAGACAATCCGAAAGCACTGACTGGCAGCGTTTCTGATGTGTGATTCATCTCTGAGGGAAAAAATGGATATCAATGCCTTCCTGAAACACGGGAAGTCTCATCGTGAACTGATGACCCGTTTCGAACAAATGAATATGCTCCTTCACCAAATGACGGATGGCGATTATCAGTCTCTGGATGTGTATATAAACAACTGTAATCATCTGTGCAGTCAGATTAATGCTGCTATGACCTCACTCCGCGAGCGTGAGTTCGAAGACTATCTGATGCAACATGACCCAGCATTGTTTTACAATCTTCAGAGCGTCATGTTGTCGGTCAAAATGCTGAAAAATTTGCTTGAAAACCTCGCAGGAACAATGAAGTACTCTCTTCTGCAAACCGCCTGATTGATATTAAGGTCAGCCTGAAGCCGTCTAGTCAAATCGGGCTTCAGGCTGAAACACATTGCGCCCGTTAAATCTAACCTTCTGTGAGTCAGGCTGCATAACGATTGACAAATCCTTCGTGCAGATGGTTGTATAGTACAACCAATTTGGCAAGGTAACGTTAATGGCTACTGAACTTCAAAACATAAAAAACATCCGTGTGGCATCACGATTGATGGTGCGAGAACTGGGTTTCATGAACCAAAATCTGGCTGCAACGGATTATCCTCCGTCAGCCGTTCACGCCATGCTTGAAGTTGAACTTCATGGCGCAATGACGGCTGCTCAACTGGTGCAGATTTTGGGGCTGGAGAAGTCCAGCGTTAGCCGCATGCTCGCTAAACTCGTTGAGGCCGGAGAGCTTGAAGAAAGTCCATGCTCTGTAGACGCGAGGACCAAGCGACTGAGCCTCACCGGGAAGGGTAAAGATACCGTGCAGCGCATCAATGCTTACGCTGACCAACGCGTAGCAGCAGCTCTCGGGAAACTCGATCCCTTTACTCAGGAGGCTGTATCTCAGGGCCTATCGTCATACGCCAGCGCCTTGAAAGCCTGTCGGGAAAACACCGCAGGGCAAATGCGAAATAACGTTAAGATAGTCTCGGGTTATCATGCAGGTATGATTGGTCGTATTACAGAAATGCATGGCAGCTTTTACGCCAGAGAGCATCACTTCGGCCACTTTTTTGAAGCGAAGGTGGCTGCCGGTCTGGCTGATTTTACGTCGCGACTGGAAAAGCCCTGTAATCAGATTTGGCTGGCGATGCTGAACGAACGCATTGTCGGCTCAGTCGCCATTGACGGTGAAGATCTGGGAAATAATGAGGCGCATCTGCGCTGGTTCATCCTTGACGACGGATGTCGTGGTAGCGGATTGGGCAGAAAACTCATTTCAGAAGCGATGAGATTTTGTGATGAACAGAAATTCACGTCAGTACAATTATGGACGTTTAATAAACTCACCGCGGCCAGACGATTGTACGAATCATTCGGATTTGAATTGTCAAAAGAATGGGAGGGCGATCAGTGGGGAAGCACTATTACTGAGCAACAGTTCACCCGAAAAATCGTTTAAACATGCGGGATTATCTAACCCGTTTTACCAGGTTCTTTTGGGGCGGGTTATCAGCGATTATCTCTTTCCCGAAATAGTCATGTCCGCTGTTGGCACGCTGCTGCTCTAAGGCAAAGCAACAAGGCAGCAATCAAAAGGCATCCATTAATCGAGATGGACGTCCAGTGATAGGAAAGGCGTTTAAAGCGAGTATGACCCTTTCACCATCAGCATGAACTCGTTTCTGGCGCACAGCGAAAGTTAAACAATAGTGACCCGCTGTAATCTGAAACTGGAGTGGACTGAGCTAACAGTAAGGTTAATGCTCCATATTTACTATTGTGATAATAAATTCACTATAGTAAGTTTAGGTGAGTCTTAATGGTATGTATTTTCACCAGGAAGTGAACATCTAAGAGGTAGAATTAATGTTAAAAATACGAATGTCTCGCCCATCTGAAGCGCCAGAGATTGTACAAATCTGGAGAAATTCTGTAGATGCTACGCACGAATTTCTGACAGCACACGACCGAGAAGAAATCGAAAAAGAAGTCGTCAGCTTTTTTTCAGAGACACCGGTTTGGGTAGCAACTCAACAGGATGACCAGCCTGTAGGATTTATGTTTTTGCATGATGGTCATCTGGAGGCGCTTTTTGTCGATGCGTCTGCTCGCGGACTGGGCGTTGGTAAGCGGTTGATATCCCATGCACTGGCGCTTCATCCTCATCTAAGCGTGGATGTAAATGAACAAAACCAGCAAGCAGTAGGGTTTTATCAACATTTGGGCTTTCAGGTTTCAGGACGTTCCGAGCGGGATAATCAGGGAAGGCCGTACCCCCTGTTACATCTGAGCAAAACTAATGAGATGTAACCCCTTGGGCAGGGGCATTATCATTGATTTTTATGACTAAAAGCGACGATGTAAGTGCAGCACTGATCGCTATCAGGATTGCTCATTTGATACTCGCTGGCAAAGGTAAGAGCCAGACAGTCACCCACTTGTAAATGATGGGTCTGATTATTGACCTTGAAATCCAGGCTGCCGCTTAATATCCAAAGGGTTTGCCCTGAAAGGTGCTCATTAGCGGCTGCGGGAATCGTGAGTTGACCCAGAGCAGGGATTTCAACTTTGATAAGCTCAGGTGTAGCGCCCGCAGGAGACACAGACCATCGGGTGATACCTGATTGCTCGTCTGTCCAGTGCTGCTGCTGGTCGGCTGAAAGCACCATTGAGTTGTGGTTAAGCTCAAGTTCCGCGAAGAGTTTTGATAGCGTAATATTCAGGGCATTTGCTAAGCGACTCAGGATAGTTGCACTGGGGCTGGAGGCACCTCGTTCAACTTTGCTGATCATGGCCTGACTGACCCCCGATCTTTGGGCAAGTTCAGTCACTGTCCAGTTCTTTTCTTTTCTGTGTTTCAGTAACAGACGCGCAATATCACTATCCAGTATCTGATTCTTAGCCGTCTTTTCCATCATGATGCTCGCTTTTTTAAGCTTGATTATGCCATTACACGTATTGAGCTGGAATAATTGATTTATGAAGGATCAATTGTTCTTCAGATGTTTAATACATTGGTACTGGGCGTAAGGCTTGCCAGTGCTTAACGGAAATATGAGAAAATCGGGCTCAAGCTGCTCTTCGGGAAGGTAGGGGATTTCACTGAATAGCGTCAGTATTCCTACCCGCTGTAAGTACAAAAGGGCTGAAACAGCATCCGTCAGGAACGTGACGTGAACTTTTAGTCGCACTTGTGCTCAATATCCTGATAATGCACGCAGGATTAATTATTTGAACGCGGTAAACGGAGAGATGAAATGGTCAATGACTACTTTGCACCACCCCCATTGGGTATGACGCCAGAACAACACAAGCGAACCATCGCTGTGGCGGCCGCTTTAGCGGTGGCGAAGGAATCCGTCAGCGCTTCAACCTCTGCCAGCGGTTCTAAAGCGTCGTGGGATCTTCAGGCGGTAGCGAATGAAATTTCCAATCTGGCTGATGCCATTCAGGACGCCCTGGAACCTGAAGACGAGATGTAAAGCCAGCGCACCCTCACATGACGGTGTTTAAAACCGTTTTGTGAGGGGCGAAAATTTTTTTATTTTTATCTGCATCCAGTTTGCCCCCTCCTTACGTATATCCCGTTGTGAGCAAATTCTTCGCTCCCCTACAACGAGGATTTATGATGAAAAAGCTAATCACCACTGCAGTCATCTCTGGCGCTCTGATGTTCTCCGCCACGACTTTCGCAGCCATGAACTCTGATTCTGTCATGGTTGGCGGTGCCGCAATGTATCCGCAGAAAAACATCATTGAAAACGCCCTCAATTCTAAAGATCACACTACGTTAGTGGCCGCAGTGAAGGCAGCAGGTTTAGTGGAAACACTCGAAGGAAAAGGGCCTTTCACTGTGTTCGCGCCGACCAACGCCGCGTTTGCGAAACTGCCCGCTGGCACCGTGGATAATCTGGTAAAACCGGAAAACAAAGCCAAGTTAACCAGCATCCTCACTTATCATGTCGTGGCCGGTAAATACGACATGAAAGCGCTGATGATGAAAATCAAACAAGGTGGCGGTCACGCGGAGCTGAAAACCGTGAACGGTCAGCCTTTGTGGATTATGAGTAATGGTCCTCACAATATTCAGTTGAAAGATGGTATGGGCAATGTGGCCAATATCAGTACTTATGATGTGAACCAGAAAAACGGTGTGATCGATGTTATCGATACCGTTCTGATGCCTAAGTAATTGTCTATACTCGGAAGGCATTTCAATGCCTTCCGGGAAAAACATGGATAACGTTTTGGCTCAACAGCAGGTGAAATTAATGCGGGCGATTGCGCAAGGCGATCGCCAGGCATTTGAACAACTGTATCGACTCGCTTCGCCTCATCTTTTCGCCCTTGCTTTGCGCACATTACGCCAGCGAGCCTGGGCGGAGGAGGTGCTGCATGATTGTTTCCTCACTATCTGGAATCGAGCCGACAGCTATGATGCCGCACTTAGCGCTCCGATGACCTGGATGACGCATATTGTGCGCAATCGCTGTATTGATTGGCTGCGCAGTGGACAGGCGCGTGAGGCCATCCTGTCTGAAGAATACAGCGATAACGTTTCGGAGGGTGAGGCGGAAGGGCCAGATGAACCCTTTGACGATTCACAGACCGCCCGATTACATCACTGTCTGCAGCATCTGAGTCATGAGCAGCGACAGAGTGTGACACTGGCTTATTATCAGGGGATGTCGCATAGCGATATTGCTGCCTGGATGCAGCAACCGGTTGGATCAGTAAAAAGTTGGATCCGTCGTGCGATGGAGCATCTTCGGGAGTGCGTGGGCTTATGAAAAACAATAAACATGATGATGCGCTCGCCGCCGAATATGCCCTGGGAACATTGCGCGGCAATGCACGATTGCGTTTCGAGAGGCGGCTGCAACAAGAGCCGGAACTGGCTGCGAAAGTGGCAAGCTGGCAGACAATGCTGGCAGGAATGGACACCCATGTGCGACCTGAAATCCCGCCGGAACGCGTGTGGAAAAAAATTGCCTTGAGCCTTCCCGCTAAAACCCCGGTGAAACGCGCCAATCCTTATGTTGGCTGGCTGGTTGCTGCGGGGCTTGCGGCATTCACCCTTGTATCCTATTACAATCATCGCCCTGATGAATTCGCACCCCTGGTGATTCTGGGGGATTCACAGCATCAGGGACAATGGGTGGTCAGCCGCAGCAGCGACCGCCGTTATCTGCAATTATCGCCGCTTAAACCCGTCGCCATTAATGCGTCCAGGAGTCTGCAACTTTGGCTGATTCCTGCGGGGCAATCCCCGGTCTCGTTGGGTTTACTGGCAGACCATGCGGCAACGCAAATTGAAATGGATAATCGAGCCTTAGCAGCAGGGGCTACCCTTGCCATTAGCCTGGAACCTCAGGGCGGTTCACCAACGGGGCAACCCACCGGACCGGTGCTCTACAGCGGTATGCTGTAAACCCATTATCGATAATCGGGATAGCGTGCTTGCTGATAATCCTTCCAGCGCTTAAGCAACTGATGACGCGTCCCGGGATAGTTGTCATCCTCAACCACAATCTCTTCAATGCGGTCGACGCGGAAATTACGAAAATCCTGGCGCAGTTCGCACCAGCCACACAGCAGGCGCACACGGTCAAAATACCCCAGCACCACGGGCCAGATGATGCGAGTGGATGACACGTCTTTGAGATCGTTATAACGCAGCGAGATTTTGTTGCGGGTATGGATTGCCTGACGCAGTTCCGGCAGGTGCTTCTCAAACAGGGCTTCTCCCCGCGAAGCGACCAGCAATGATTGATGATCGATACCATGCGATAAATGCGCTGGCATGACGGCATAAATTTTTGCCAGCGCGTGCTGTGCGGCGGATTTTAATTCGGCATCAGTGTGGCGGCTGACCCAATCAAGGCCCAACGCCAGCGCATCAATCTCATGACGGGAAAACATCAAGGGCGGTAAATGACCGTCGGATTTCAGCAAATACCCCAATCCGGCGCTGCCCTCGATTTCCACACCTTGCTGTTGCAGGCTGATGATGTCGCGATATATGGTGCGCACGCTAATGCTGAGTTGCTCTGAGAGATGCTGTGCAGTTATCGGATGTCGGTGACAACGTAACAATTGCACGAGTGCCAATAGTCGCTGGGTTTTGGTCATGGGGTGTGCCTACGCTAAGAGTCTGGCAGTCAGGAGTGGTTCAGGCCGCACGCACCAGAGTTGACTCCTGTGCAGGTGCGGCGACCTGTAGTTTAATACGGCACTCGTCATCCTGGTAGACGCAACTTCGTCTGTGGCGTAAAAGCGCTGCATCAAGGTATTAAACGCGTAATAACTGCTGCAGCACCGCCAGATCAGCGGTTGTCTGCAATGCGCTACTTTGCTGCACCTGTTGCAATCGCTCGCCCGACTCCTGACGCAATGCCAGACGCAATTTACCCTCAACGTCCACGCCATCGGCCAGGGATTGCTGACGGGTACGACGCTGTTGCAGCCGGGTGCCATCGCGCAAGGTAAGAGTGACCAGATGAAAACGCAATGCGGGATTAATGGCATCTGGCGGCGCGGTGTCATCAGGTGCTCGTCTCACTTTGGCTGCCAGTGGCATCACAGCATGATTAAGATCGCCTTCCGCAAAATCTTCCAGCCGCAGGTCGTTAAAGATCAGCATCGCGGCAATCACGTATTCCAGACTGAAACGCGCTTCAATCCCATTGGTGGGCGATGTGACTGAGGCGGCAATATCACCGCCCGGCGGGAACGCCACGCTAATGTCGGTGATGTTATCCAGCAGCGCTTCCAGCGAATTGCCGCTGGCTAGCCAGCCATTGCGCAGGATACGCGCGGCTTCCGCTGCGCTGTGTGTTCCGGCGCAGGTCGGGAAAGGTTTGTACTCCAGCCCCGGCGAAACAATACGCCACGGCTCGCCCCATTGAGCGACCAGCTTCTCAGGTTGCGCCTGACCGTTACTGTTGGCAGCAAGAAATGACTCAATCACGCCATCCTGTTTACCATCGAAACCCGCCAACGTGAGCTGTGCTGCCGTAACCGCACGTTCAGCCGCCAATCCGGCGTGCAGAGGTTTGACGGCAGAGCCGAACTGCGCGCGTAGCCCGCTGGCCTGAGTGGTGGCGATGCCGAGCAGGTTGGCCGTCGCGCCGACATCCAGTTTCACCAGGCGAGCCAGCGCGGCTGCGGCGGCCAGGGTGCCCAGCGTCGCGGTGTTGTGATGACCTAACGCATAATGCTGCTGGCTGGCGGCCAACCCTAGCCGTCCGGCCACTTCCACACCGATGGCGTAAGCATCGAGAAAATCATCAATCTCTGCCGCCTGTTGCTGCTGCCAGGCAAACAGCGCAGGGAGGATCACCACGCTGGGGTGACCGCGAAAATCAGCGTGGAAATCATCGTAATCCAGCGCGTGAGCGGCATAACCGAGGAGCAGCGCCTGAGAGCGAGGGCTGCCATCGGCATAAACGCTGCGCAGCGCGGGCAAGCCGCTGTCGGGCACCTGGCCTTGCAGAATCGGCCAGCTGACGGCAAGAAAATCACGTACCCCTTCGCGGGCTGCTTCACGTGCGGCGGCATCCGGCTGGCTGTGAACGATCAACTCAGCGAGGGCGGGAGTGATGCTCATGGCTGCTCCAGACTGTGCAATGCCGCCACAGCCAGATTGGCCAGATAGCGAGATGTGGGCAGCAGCACATCATCGTTGATACGAAACGCCGGATGATGCAGCGCATAAGGTTCACCGGTGCCAATCATCATAAACGCACCCGGCAGTTGCTGTTGGTAGAAGGCAAAATCCTCACCGATTGGGCTGGCTTCGACGACGCGGGCTTCAAAGCCGCTGTTCGCCGCCTGTTGCAGGGCGAAATCGGCCCAGTGCGCATCATTCACCACCGACGGTGGACCTGCGTGCCAGTTGAATTCGACTTTGGCCGCGAAGGCGGCGCCAATACCCTGCACAATCTCGCGGAAGCGCTGCTCCAGTCGTTCGCGCGTCTCCTGTGAGAACGAGCGCACCGTACCTTCCAGCCACGCGCTGTCCGGGATGACATTCCAGGTGCTGCCGCTGTGGATCTGGGTTATCGAGACCACCGCATTGTCGCCCGAAGGCGCATTGCGGCTGATCAGCGTTTGTGCGGCCGAAACTATTTGCGCGGCGATCACAATCGGATCGTTGCCCTGATGCGGTTTGGCTGCGTGGCTGCCCGTACCGGTAATCTTGATATCAAAGCGATCGACGGCAGCAGTAAGAGGCCCGGCTTTGCTGCCTATCACGCCCGGCGGTAACGAGGGATCGTTGTGAATGCCGAAAATCGTCACGGCATCTTGCAGTGCGCCGGTAGCAATCACATCCGGCGCGCCCTGGCCGGTCTCTTCGGCGGCCTGGAACAAAATACGCACGCGGCCCGGCAACTGGGCCTCCAGCTGTTTCAGCAGAATCGCTGCACCCAGCGCGGCGGAACTGTGAAAGTCGTGGCCGCACGCGTGCATCACGCCTGGGCGCTCTGAACGGAACGTGACGTCAGACTGCTCTTCAATCGGCAGCGCATCAATGTCGGAACGCAGCACGATCAACGGTCCATTTTCGGGACCCACTTCCGCCACCAAACCGGTTTTGAGCGGCAAATCCAATATGCGGATCTGGTGTTTATCAAGCTGCTGACGAATACGTGCCGTGGTTTCAAACTCTTCATTGGAGAGTTCTGGAAAACGGTGTAACTCATGGCGGAAGGCAATCAAATGTTGGCCCAATGCGCTCTCATCAAAACTCATTATTTGCTTCCTTGTTGTGCGGCCTGACGTGTCATCCACGCATCATGCGCGCTGTCATCCAGCACTTTCTTCATATATTGGGTGATATGGCCTTTGCCGAGATCGGTGGTATGCATCAATTGGAAGCCGCGCTTTTTATACATCTCGATCAGCCATGGATGGCTGGTAGCGGTGCCTAATGACACCGCAGGGGCGCGCAGTTTGCCTAGCAGGATCTCTTGTTCCAGCCGATCCTGTACCTGGCGGCCATACTGTTTGCCGGGATAGTCGGGATGGGCACCGAACCATCCAATATGCGGCAGACCAAACGGGCCTGGCAGCGGACCCCACGGATAGCGCACGGTGACCGAGGAAACCATCACGCCTTGCGCATAAAGCGCATAAACGCCGTGACTTTGCAGGTGACGCAGCGTCTTTTCATGGTCTGCTGCGGCGGCATCAAATTTGATGCCCATTGCCAGCGTCGGCGCATACGCGGCGTGCATCAGCGCCTGATAGGTTTCAACCTCATCTTCTCTGACCTGACGAAATTCAAGTGACATATCTATCCCCGGGAAACCGCCTGAAAGCGGTAAAGTGAATGCAGATTGAGCAACACTGTGTGGGCGAAACCCGCGCGTTCCAAGGCGCTAAAACTCAATACCCAGCGTGCTAAGCAACTCAGAATATCAGTAATGCCACAGGCTTCTATATGTGAAAAATAACTAAGCTAATGCGAATTTGTGAAAATGAAATGGCGGCTTTTCCATTGCTTATATCGCGATTTACCGTAGTATGCATAAATTACATAGCGCTATAACTATTTCTCATTAACCTCATGAAATAAAATAACTTTTCTCGTTATAGCCTTATTCTTAATCAGGGTGACGACGTGTTAGCGATCAAATCTCCGCGTGCTTATGCACATGAAGCCGGCCTGCGTGCGCGTGCCGGTGAATTTATCAAACCTTATGCCACACATATCCGCATTTTCACTTCTCCCAACGCCTGGCAAGCGGTTAATCCGGAATTAAGCCAGAGTTTAGAAGCCAACGGTATTCGCTGGGAGCTGGAGTATTTGCGCGGTGAATGTACCGACGTCGCCATCGAAACGCTAAAAAACAACGTTGAGCAGCAGCAAGCCGAGCTGCTGTTTGCGGTGGGCGGTGGTCGCGTGCTGGATGCCGCCAAAGCAGTGGGCAGCCAGTTACCTGATCTGAAGGTGATCAACTTTGCCACGCTTGCCGCCACGTGTGCCGCCTGGTCGCCGGTGGCCATTATCTACAACGAGCAGGGCGGCCATGTGCGCAGCCAGCCGCTGGGTAAAATGCCCGAGCTGGTGCTGGTGGACAGCGAAGTGATCGCCCGCAGCGATGTACGTTACCTCAAAGCGGGGATTGTGGATGCACTGGCGAAGTACTACGAATTTGCCCCCTATCTGCGCAGCAACCCACACGATCTGGCGCTCGATCTTAAAGTGATGACGGCGCAACGTGCGCTGGATGTCTATCGCCAGTTAGGTGAAGCCGCCGTCAGCGCCAATGAAGAACAGCAGGTTACGCCGGAGCTGGTGAAGGTGATCGATGCCAACATCGTACTGGCGGGTCTGGCGAACAGCGTGCGCGATCAACTGCCCACCCCTGGTTTTGCCCATGCCATTCATAACCGTCTGACGCACCAGCCTGAGCTGCATGAATGGCTGCACGGTGAAAAAGTTGGTTACAGCCTGTTGGTGCAATCACTGATTGAACACGATGGCGTGCCGGATGCGGAACTGCTGGCGTTGCTGCGCCAGTATGCGATGCCACTGACGCTGGCGCCGTTGACTGGCGACCGCGCGGCGGTGATACGCACGATTGCGGAACAAATTAAATTCCCGGCGGCCAGCGCTGAACGTCTGCCGTTCCGCATTCATGCGGATGCGTTAGAGCAGGCGCTGCTGGCGACCGAGAACCGTTTCTAACTTTTTACCCTCTTTATTGACCAGGACAACTTCATGGCTACTGCACAACCACAACGCATCCGCTTGGGCCTCTTCGTACAACCCGTAGGGCAACACGTCAGCGGCTGGCGTCTCACGGAAAAACTCGGCGATCCCACTGACATTGACTGGCTGATCACCATCGCAAAAAAAGCCGAAGCCGGTAAATTCGATCTGTTCTTCGTCGGTGATGCGCTGGCGACCAGCATGTACCGTCTGCCATCGACCATGGCGCGCCTTGAGCCGCTGACCATGCTGTCGGCGCTGGCGGTGAACACCAAACGCATTGGTCTGGCGGCCACCGCGTCCACCACCTTTAGCGATCCCTTCACTATGGCGCGCAGCTTCTCGTCGCTGGATCACATCAGCCGTGGCCGTGCGGCGTGGAACGTGGTGACGTCGTTCTCGACCGACGTGGCACGTAACTTTAGCCGCAACGATATGCCAAACCATGCCGAGCGCTATGCGCGTGCGCGTGAGTTCCTCGAAGTGACCAACAAGCTGTGGGAAGGTTGGGAAGCGGGAGCGGTGCAGCCAAACAAAGAGACCGGTGAATACTTCGTCAATGACAAAATTAAGTCGATTGATCACCAGGGTGAACACTTCCAGGTGCAGGGTCCACTGAACATTACACGCTCCCCGCAAGGACGTCCGGTGATCATTGAAGCCGGTTCATCCGCCGATGGGCAAAAACTGGCGGCCGAAACCGCCGAAGTGATCTTCACCGCTGCGGCCAGTCTGGAAGAGGCGCAAACCTTCTACCGTTCGCAGAAGGATCAGGTGATTGCCGCCGGACGTAATCCGGATCACGTCGTGATCATGCCGGGCGTGATGCCAATTGTCGGACGCACCCGCGAAGAAGCCAAAGCGCTGTGGAAAGAGCTGAATACGCTGGTGGATATCGAAAACGGTCTGCGTCAGCTCTCGCTGCGTTTCAGCATGGATCTGAGCCAGTATCCGCTGGATGGTCCAGTCCCTGAAGTCCCGCTCGGCGAAGGTAATCAGAGCCGCGTCAAGCTGATGACGGATATGGCGAAGCGCGAAAACCTGACCTTGCGTGAGCTGGCCGCTGTGGCTGCCGGTTCGCGTGGTCACCGCGTGATTGTTGGCACCGCCGAAGACATCGCCGATGACTTTGAGCTGTGGCTGAAAGAGGGCGGAGCCGATGGTTTCAACATCATGCCTGCCATCATGTCAGAGCAACTGGATCTGTTTGTCGAGCTGGTGATCCCGGAACTTCGTCGCCGTGGTCTGTTCCGCGACGATTACGAATTCGCCACGCTGCGCGAGAACCTCGGTCTGCCCGCGCTGTAAACCTTTTAGGAGCTGAACATGGTCACCTTATCAAAGCGTGTGCATTCCGTGTCGCTCTCTGCCAATGCAGCGGCGCGCCAGTTGACGCGCCAGCTGAAAGAGCAGGGCGTGGATATTCTGGATCTCACCACCGGTGAACCGGATTTTGATACACCACAGCACATCCGCGATGCCGCGACAGAAGCCATGAATAACGGTGAGACCCGCTACACGCCGACTAATGGCACCACGCCGCTGCGTAAAGCGGTGCAGGCCAAGCTGGCACGGGAAAATCAGCTGGATTATGCATTGGGGCAGATTTGCATCGCCAACGGGGCGAAGCAGATCATCTTCAATGCCTTTGCTGCCACTTTAAATGACGGCGACGAGGTGATTGTGCCAGTGCCGTACTGGCCGACGTTCCCGGATAGCGTGCGTTTTAACGGCGGCGACGCGGTGCTGCTCGACTGCCCGCTTGAGCAAGAGTACAAGCTGCAGCCGCAGCAGTTGGCGCAAGCGATCACCGATAAAACCCGCTGGCTGGTGCTGAATAATCCCGGCAATCCATCCGGTGCGGTGTATAACGCAGCAGAGTTAACTGCCCTCGCGGCAGTGCTGCGTGACCATCCCAACGTATGGATCATGCTGGATGAACTGTATGAGCACATTCTGTTTGATGGACGTGAACACGTTAGCCTGTTGCAGGTAGCGCCAGATTTAGCCGATCGCATTCTGCTGGTGGGGGGCGCGTCGAAAACCTATGCCATGACCGGCTGGCGCATCGGCTTTGGTGCCGGTCCGCAAGCGTTGGTTGATGCCATGGTGGTGGTGCAGTCGCAGAACAGTTCGGGTGCCAGCGCGATCAGTCAGGCGGCAGCAGTGGCGGCGTTAAATGGTGGGCTGGATTTCCTGCCACCGCAGCGCGCGGCCTATCAGGATCGCCGGGATGCGATTATGGCGCAACTCCGCCCGGTAGAAGGTATTGAGGTGCTGAACCCTGAGGGGGCGTTCTTTATCTTCTGTCGCTGTGCCGGGCTGCTGGGCAAAACAAGGCCAGATGGTCAGCATCTGGAGAGCGAACAGGATGTGCTGAATTATCTGCTGGAAAGTGGCGTGTCCGGCGTAGCGGGCAGCGCGTATGGCTTATCGCCGTATTTCCGCCTGTCTATTGCCACTGATATCGACAGCGTGCGCGAAGCCGGAAAACGAATTGCGAAGGCCTGTGCAGCGTTGAAATAGGGATTTAATCGGTCGCCAGGAATGGTATAGCGTTCGTCACTTAAAGCCCTATTTGCAAAAGCTGCCACTGTAAAAAGTGGCAGCTTTTTTTGATAGGTTAAATCAGGAAATCATCCATTGAACCGCCCGCGTCTAAAGCGGATTTGATTGGCGATGGAGTACGGCCCTGGCCGGTCCAGAATTTTTCATGACCGTTTTCGTCGATGAATTTATATTTCGCCGGGCGTGGCGCACGTTTCGCTTTCGGTTTGGTTTCGCCCTGGTTTAATTTCGTTAATTCACTAATATCGATGCCATCATTCAGCAGCATCTCTTTATACAGCGCCAGTTTTTCTTCTTTTTCGCGCTGAGCGGCATTATTCGCTTCCGCTTCTTCACGGCGTTCTGCAACCACCACGGCGAACTTTTCTAGCATTTCGTCTAATACCGCAATCTCAACATCACGCGCATGGGCACGCAGTGTACGAAGATTGTTCAATGCTTTGAGTGCATCGCTCATGAATAAACCCTTATAACTTTTATAACGAAGATGAAAGGGGGCATTCTACGTTAATTTTTATCAAATGAAAATATTGCGCATAATGCAGAATTGTCCGGAAAATAAGCTTTCAGCAGATTGTGTCTATATCGAACAATAAAATACAAAGCAGATATTTCACTCAAGTTAGTCGAGGGCGTAGCCGCAAAAAATTGCGGCTACAAGGGGAGTGAATATATTCTATAGACTGCGATAAAACGGGAAGCAACCGGTGATCAGTGTGACCACGAATAATACAATCGAGGTGATAAATGACCAACGCAGCGTGAACCGTTGTGTCTGCGCATAATCCAGTTTCAGCATGCCGACCAATAAATAGGTCGAGGCCACCAGTGGGCTGAGAATATGAACCGGTTGACCGACCAGGGCGGCGCGTGCCATTTCAATCGGTTCGATACCATAATGTCCCGCAGCCTGCACCAGCACCGGCAGCATGCCGAAATAAAACACATCATTCGATACCATCCAGGTAACGGGAATACTGATCAAGGCGGTAATCACCGCAAGGTAAGGACCCAGCGACGCAGGGATAGTGTGCACAATCGCTTGAGCCAGGGCGTTCGCCATACCGGTTTCAGCAAAAATGCCGGTAAACACCGCCGCAGCGAAGATCAATCCAGCGACGGCAAGGATGGCGGGCGCATGGCGGCCGATCTGTTCCTGCTGCTGGCTGAGTTGCGGATAATTGACGACGAACATGATGGCGGTGGCCAGCATAAACAGGTACGCCATGGGCATCACATCCAGCACCAGGAAGGTCATCAGTGCAATGGTCAGTGCCCAGTTAAACCAGAAACGCCAGGCTACGCAGCTTTTTTCTTCGAACTGCAGCGCGGCGCGATCCACCGGGATAGGCTGCTGAAATCCCAGACGCTTGCGTTCACTTCTGCCGAGCATCACCGCCAGAATAAAGGTCCATGCCACACAGGCCAGCAGCGGAACCAGCAACGGTACAAACAGAGTAGAGACGTCAGCCTGAACAGCGGCCGCTGCACGCGCCGTAGGGCCACCCCACGGAAACATATTGCCCAGCCCGGTGCACTGTAATAGCAGGGCGGCAACGCTGAGTTTTGATAATCCGATGCGTTCATAAATCGGCATAAAAGCGGAAAGTACGATCATATATACCGTCGCGCCATCACCGTCTAAGGCGACAATAAAGCCGAGCAGTGCGGTGCCGACAAATATCTTCACCGGATCACCATCGACCGCAGACACAATCCGTTTAATAATCGGATCAAACATCCTGGCATCCGTTACGCTCATAAAATAGAGCATCGCGAATATCAACATTACGCCGGTGGGCGCGACGGTACGCAATCCTTTGATCACCATGGCACCCATATCCGCGCCATGGCCAGATAACAATGCGAATAGCGTAGGGATAAGGATTAATGCAGTCAGAGCGGAAAGCTTTTTGCTCATTAATAAGCCAATAAAGCAGATTATCATAAGCAGACTGATGATCAGCAGCATGACGAGGGTTCCTGTCCGGAGGGATAGAGCACGTTTGTGGGTAGCAAACGCAACGTGTTCGAAATAAATAAAAAACAGCGAATGATTATTTATTGTTCAAATTAACCTTCTGCAACCTCGTCTATCTGGGAATATTATCCAGCGTTTTTTTCGGCAGACACAAGGTTAGGTTTACGCGAAATATGTGCGTAACCTCTTAGTTTTAATAAATTTGAAATAGCGAACGGTGATGATTTATCTGGGTGTTATTTCCTCCTGTTTATCAATAGAGATAACGTTGAATAAGCGCGGCGTGAACACCGCGCTAAATAGCGTTAAACGGCACGTTATGCCTTATTGATGATCCCGCGGCGAAGGCTTAATCGGTAACGGCAAACGGTATAGCTTCACCGGATATTCCACGGTTGACGGTTTGCCGCCAGTGGTCGCGGGCGTGCGATTGATCTGTCCGGACGGCATCCACAGTGCGCCGTCAGATACCCACATCGCATCGATCCACACCAGGCGGGGATCCTGCACCACGGTGGTGACTTTGCCATCGGGCGCAATACGTTTAATGCTGCGGGTGTTGATATCCGAAGCGTAGATATTGCCCGCGGCATCGATGGCCGTTCCACCGGTGCTCCAGGTTTCGCGCACTTTCTCCGCATGCTTCGCCACTTCTGCAGCCGAAAGGGCACTGTCATTCAGATAGCGGGTTTCAATGCGAGCCAGCGGTCCCGGGATCGCCTGGTAATAGAGCCATTTGCCATCCGGCGAAACTTCCAGCTGATCGAGACCCACGCGTTTTTCACGGCCATCGCGCAGAATCAACTTCTTGCCATCCGCATAAATCGGCTGGTGATCAATCGAGAGAGGGTGGTTATCCAGCACCCGCCAGCTTTTGCCACTTTTCAGGTTCAGCACCACTAATCCCACCGCACCCGGATCGGTGATATAGGCGAAATCACCATTAAAACGCACATCATCCAGATAGCTGGTGGGTTGCAGCGTCGGTGCCTTAAACACATAGCTGTTCAATACTTTGCCAGTGGCCAGACTAATGTGTACCAGCTTGGCGCCACCGGGCACGGCCTGATCGCCGGTACCAATTCCTTTATTGCCTGAATCCATCACCCACAGATCGCCATCCGGGCCAATACGCAATGCATTCACATGGTAGAAATGATGCTCCGGATCGTTAGCGTTCCACTGGTTCCAGCTGTCATCGGGAAACGCTTTCAACTGATTGTTGATCACTTCTGCCAGCTGCAGACCCGCCCCTTCCGATTGCGTTAACGAGGCGAACAGACGGTTGTCATGACTGACGGTAATGCCATTCCACACGCGCGGTGAGGTAGCGACTTGCTCCAGACGACTGTCCTGTTGCGTCGGTAACGTCACAGGCAGTGTATCTTGTGCCAGTATCTGTGCGCTGCTGGCCAATGCGATCATCGCGACCAGTGCTTTCAATGAATGTTTCATCCTTTACTCCCTTGTTAAGCGCCACAAGGTGACGCGAACAGCGTGTTTCTCTGTTGTTAATGTCATTCCATCCTGGCAGCGTAGAGTGATAAATTATATTCTCTGAATTTTATCAATTGATTCCTGGTGGGAATGAATGGAACTGAAAGATCTGCATTATCTGCTGGCGGTGAAGGAGACGGGGCATCTGGGTAAAGCGGCGCAATCCCTTGGTATTACTCAGCCCGCATTAACCAAATGTCTGCAGCGTCTGGAGAAGTTTTACGCCACGCGGTTAATTCTCAAGGTGGGGCGTGGGATGCAACTCACAGAAGCGGGACTGTTACTTTGTGAACGTGCTCAAAAAGTCGTGCACATGATGCAGGTCACCCGACAGGATTTACAGGCGCTGGGTGCGGGAACGGCGGGCGTCATCCGGTTGGGCGTAGCGGCCACGGCAGCGGAATTTATGCTGCCAGTGCTGAGTAAAGACCTGTTGCACAAAGCCCCAACCGCCAGACTCGAAGTGACGGTCGGGATGAATGATTTGCTGCAAAAGTTACTACGTGAGAACAAGGTCGATCTGATTCTCGGTTTTCTGCCACAGGGGAATAGCGAATTTATTACCCGTCCGCTGATTGAGGATCCGGTGGTGATTGCCGCCAGCCGTCATCACCCGCTGGCCAATATTCATCCGACGCCAGAACAGCTTGATGAATATAACTGGTTGTTGCCTTCAGACAACGTCGCGACTCGCCAGTGGCTGGAACAACGTTTACGCAGCGGGGGTTATGCTCCGCCGCGCGCGCAAATGGAAAGTAACACGCTGTCACCCCTGCGAGCCGTACTGGCGCAAACCCAATTATTGAGCTTTCTTTCCCGGCGATTATTAAAAGGTGAGGGCGGCGAGTTAATTGAAATACCGCTGCCGCTGGTGATGATGCCTCGCACTTTTGGCTGGCAATTCCGCTCACTCAGTGAGCTTTCCCCCGCGTCACGTTTACTAGTGGATTTAGCGGAAAAACGCTGGCCCTGGTGATCCCCGGTAATACCATCACGACGAGAACCTGTGATTTATCACAGGTTTGCTCCAATAACCTGCATGATAATGATCGAAAATAACCCACCTTTATTATTAATCATTGAAGAATAAGGATTTATCTAAATGTAAAATTGTCAGATAACAGGTAACAATTTCTTGCAATACTAATCTTAATGCGTATATTTCTCATTTGCTTTCTTAACGGCATTTTTACAGTCGTTCTGTTTGCGCCAGGAGGGCGCAGTCGGGAAATACCTCATCCTGATATTCCTTTTCAGCACGTTATTTATGGCTGGATCTAACAGACGTCAGCAGCTATGCCGCCAACACAAAATAACGATAAGTTGATTGAGGAATATTATGTCTTTCAAAGAAAAGCGCGTCAGGGAATCTGGCCTTGCGCCGCAACGTGCCTTGCGTGTCTCTCTGCTTGCCATGATGGTGGCATCAGGTATTGCCCAGGCCGCTGATACCACTAACACAGAACAAACTCTGATGGTGGATGCCAGCGCCAGCAGCGATGCGCAGCAAGAGCAGGCAGCAAAAGATTACAGCGTTCCGGTCACTCGTGCCGGCACCAAAATGGCATTAACCGCGCGTGATATTCCGCAATCGGTCAGCATTGTCAGCAAGCAACGTATGCAGGACCAGCAACTGCAATCCCTGAATGACGTCCTGTCGAACACCACAGGTATCAGAGGTGTCAGCGGCGATATGGATCGCACTAACTATTATTCGCGCGGTTTTATCATCGATAATTACATGATCGACGGTATTCCAACGGCGTTTGCTTCGCGCTGGAACCTGGGGGATGCCCAAACCGATATGGCGCTGTATGAGCGCGTTGAAGTGGTGCGTGGTGCAACGGGCCTGCTGACTGGCCCGGGTAACCCGTCTGCTGCGATTAACATGGTGCGTAAGCACGCCGACAGCAAGGAGTTTACCGGCAACCTGGAGGCGAGCTACGGCAGTTGGGATAAGCAACGTTACGTCGCCGATCTTTCCGCGCCTCTTTCGCCTGAAGGCAATGTGCGTGGCCGCGTGGTAGCGGGATACGAAGATAAAAACAGCTTTATCGAGCGTTATGGTTTCGAGAAGAAATTCATCTACGGCGTGGTGGATGCCGACCTGACCGATAAAACCAAACTGTCTGTGGGCTATGAGTTTACCCAGGTGAATACCGACTCACCCATGTGGGGTGGTTCACCACGTTGGTATACCGATGGTTCACAGGTGAAATTACGTCGCGGCTACAATACCTCAACGGATTGGGCGTATAACGACAAAGAAAACAAAAAAGTCTTTGTTAACCTGCAACAGAATTTCGATAACGGCTGGAACATCACGCTTAACGGCACACACAATGAGATGTTCCTCGACAGTAAGCAGCTGTATATCGACGGCTATGTGAATAAAGATAGCGGTCTGCTCGTTAACCAGTACGATCCTTCCTACAACTATGATGCGGTAGGCGGAACCGGCTACAACACCGGTAAACGCAAAGTGGACTCCGTCGATGCGTTTGCCAGCGGTCCATACGAAATGTTTGGCCGTCAGCATGAGTTGATGCTGGGTGTGAATTACAGCCGTCAGGACAACAAGTATTACAGCGCCTGGACCAACATTTCACCCGATCAGTTGGGCAATTTCTACGACTACAACGGGAACTATCCTGAGTCCGACTGGAACCCTCGTACCCCAGCGTCTGATACGCAACTGGTGCGTCAGAAATCGGCCTACCTTGCCACTCGCATTACGTTAGCCGATCCGCTGCATGCCATTTTAGGTGCACGTTATACCAACTGGAATCGTCAAGGTTTAACCACCCGGCAGGAAGAAAACAACATCACGCCATACGGTGGTTTGATCTGGGACTTCTATGATAACTGGTCAGCCTACGCCAGTTACACTTCGGTCTTCCAGCCGCAGGATAGCCAGGATGCCTCCGGCCAATTTCTTAACCCGGTCATCGGTAAAAACTACGAAGCGGGTGTGAAATCTGACTGGCTGAACAGCCGACTGACCACCTCGGTGTCAGTGTTCCGCACTGAACTGGATAACGCGCCAGTGAGCACTGGCACATACACGGCGTCAGGCAACGAAATTTTTGAAGGTAAGAGTGGTGTCGTGAGCCGAGGCGTTGAGTTTGAAGTGAACGGTGCACTGACGGACAACTGGCAGATGACTTTCGGCGGCACGACTTATGTCGCTGAAGATCGTGAGGGTGAGAACTACAACTCCAAGTTGCCACGCACTTCGTTCAACCTGTTCACCAGCTACCGTCTGCCGATGCTGGATCAGCTGACGCTGGGTGGCGGTGTGAACTGGCAGTCGAAGACCTACCAGGATATCACTGGTCCGGAAGGTGTCGGTACCTGGCGAGCGCGTCAGGGCAGTTATGCGCTGGTGGATCTGTTCGCGCGCTACGACGTGACAAAGAACGTTACTCTGCAGGCTAACCTGAACAATCTGTTCGATAAAGAGTATGACAAAAACGTCGGTAATGGCGGGATCGTTTATGGTACGCCGCGTAACTTCTCAGTCACCGCGTCTTACCGTTTCTGATGTGAACTTCTCGGGCGCGCAGCAATGCGCATTGTGCCAGGTTCGCGGCTAAGTTCGCGAATCACTGGCAGGATCGGCAAGGATGCCGGCCCGGCGTTGCTCACTTGAACCCCTCAATATTGCTCAGCATCCTGCCGCAATATAATCTCCATTAGCACTGATGGGCACCACGGTTAAAAACAGCACCAGCGCAAATAAGATCAGCAAAGCGCCTCCAGCAATACGTATCATCCCCAGTATTTGCTGTGTGCGTGGCGATGACTCAGCCAACCATAATTCTCCCGCACGATGACGAAAATGGCGCACAAACAGGGCCAGTGCAACCAGCGCCATACCCGTGCCGAGTGCCATGGTCATGACCGCAAACATGCCCCAACGGGTAATGCCAATTACGCTGGCAAACAGCAGCACCGTGAGTGCGCCACTACAAGGCCGGACGCCCGTGGCAATAATAATGCCGATCCACGCTTTCCAGTTATCCACTGATTTCACAGTAATGCCGTGATGATGAGCGCAGCCAGCATGATGCTGCTCATGCTCATGCTCATG
>NZ_JZRH01000016.1:0-130003 GCF_000963985.1 Pantoea sp. BL1
TGTTTGGCGCCATCATGGGCGGTGTATTACGCACCATGAATATTGAACCGGATGCGCTGCCGACAATTGATAAAGACGAGTTGGTGAAGAACAGAAGTGAGGAACCAAGTGACCGATCGTAACCTGCGCGATTTACTGGCCCCGTGGGTGCCGGGCGCGCCGGCGCGTCCACTCCGTGACATGACACTGGATAGCCGCGCTGCGGCTGCTGGCGATCTGTTTATCGCCGTGGCGGGCCATCATGCTGATGGACGTCGTTTTATTCCGCAGGCTATTGCTCAGGGCGTCGCGGCAGTGATTGCCGAAGCCGAAGGCGAAGCCAGCGATGGAGATATCCGCGAGATGCACGGCGTCCCGGTTATCTACCTGGCGCAGTTGCAGCAGCGTCTCTCTGCACTGGCCGGGCGCTTTTATCAGCAGCCTGCGGAAAAACTCAAATTAATCGGTGTCACCGGCACCAACGGAAAAACCACCACCACGCAGCTAATGGCGCAGTGGGCCAATCTGCTGGGTGAAACCGGTGCCGTGATGGGCACCGTGGGTAATGGCTTATATGGCCAACTGGTGGCCACCGAAAACACCACCGGTTCCGCAGTGGATGTACAACATGTATTGAATGATCTGGTGGAGCAGGGTGCCACGCTGGCCGCGATGGAAGTCTCTTCTCACGGCCTGGTGCAGCATCGCGTGGCGGCATTGCCCTTCGCGGCTGCCGTGTTCACCAATCTGAGCCGCGATCACCTGGATTATCACGGTGATATGCAGGGCTACGAAGCCGCCAAATGGCTGCTGTTCTCTGAGCATCAGGTTGGCGAAGCCATTATCAACGCCGATGACGAGGTCGGACGCCGGTGGCTGGAAAAACTGCCAGATGCCGTTGCCGTCACCATGAATGACAACTTGCAGCCTGGCTGTCGTGGGCGCTGGCTGAAAGCCACAGCGGTGAATTATCACGATGGCGGTGCGCACATCCAGTTCAGCTCCAGCTGGGGCAACGGTGAATTTGATAGCCGTTTGATGGGCGCATTCAATGTCAGCAATCTGCTGCTGGCACTGGCCACCTTGCTGACGCTCGATTATCCGCTGGAGGCACTGGTATCAAGCGCTGCACAGCTGCAACCGGTATGTGGCCGTATGGAAGTGTTCACGGCACCAGAAAAACCCACAGTGGTGGTGGATTATGCCCACACCCCTGATGCGCTGGAAAAAGCGCTGGAAGCCGCGCGCTTGCACTGCAAAGGCAAGCTGTGGTGCGTATTCGGCTGTGGCGGTGATCGCGACAAAGGCAAACGTCCACTGATGGGCGCGATAGCTGAACAGTTCTCTGACATCGTGGTGATCACTGATGACAATCCGCGCAGCGAAGAGCCGAGCGCGATTGTGAATGACATTCTGACTGGCTTGCTCGATCCCGGCCGCGCCCGCGTGGTTGCAGGACGTGCGCAAGCGGTCACTAACGCTGTGATGCAGGCCAATGCTGATGACATCGTGCTGGTGGCGGGTAAAGGCCATGAAGATTATCAAATCATTGGTAACCGTCGTCTGGATTACTCCGATCGCGACACCGTCGCCCGTTTACTGGGGGTGATGGCATGATTCCGGTTTCTTTGAAAACATTGGCTGAAATCAGCGGCGGTCAACTGCATGGCGTTGATTTGACACTGAATGATGTGACCAGCGACACGCGCAAAGTTGCTGATGGCAGCCTGTTTGTCGCACTGGTCGGTGAGCGTTTTGATGCGCATGACTTTGCTCAGGATGCTATTGCCAAGGGTGCCAAAGCGCTGCTGGTGAGTAAGTACTTGCCTTTAGATGTGCCACAAGTGGTGGTCGCTGATACGCGTATCGCCTTTGGTCAGCTCGGCGCCTGGGTGCGCCAGCAATCGAAGGCGCGCGTGGTAGCCCTGACCGGTTCATCCGGTAAAACCTCCGTCAAAGAGATGACCGCTGCCATTTTGCGTCAGTGTGGTGAAACCCTCTATACCGCTGGCAACCTGAACAACGACTTCGGCGTGCCGATGACGTTGCTGCGTCTGACTCCAGAACACGAGTTCGCGGTGATTGAGCTGGGTGCCAATCATCAGGGCGAAATTGCGTACACCACCGATTTAGTGCGTCCCGAAACGGCCCTGGTGAATAACCTGGCTGCAGCGCATCTGGAAGGCTTTGGTTCACTGGCCGGTGTGGCGAAAGCGAAAGGTGAAATTTTTGGCGGGCTACCGGTACACGGCACTGCCATCGTCAATGCGGACAGCAACGACCTCGCTAACTGGCAGTCACAGTTTGTCGATAAAACGCTGTGGCGCTTCTCACCCCAGCCGATGGCGGATGCAGAATTCCGTGCCAGTGAAATCGTGCTGCGCGCTGATGCCACGCTGTTTACTTTGCATACGCCGCGCGGGGATATCGATGTTGCGCTGCCGCTGCCAGGCCGCCACAACATCGCGAACGCACTTGCTGCTGCGGCGCTGGCACTGTCTGTTGATGCCCCGCTAAGCGCGATCCAAACCGGTTTGAAAACATTGCAGCCCGTAGCGGGCCGTCTGTTCCCGATACGTCTGGCAGATAACCAACTGCTGCTGGATGACAGCTATAACGCCAACGTCGGCTCGATGACGGCGGCCGCACAGGTACTGGGCGATATGCCGGGGTTCCGCGTGATGGTAGTCGGTGATATGGCCGAACTGGGCGATGAAGCGGAAGCTTGCCATCAGCAGGTGGGTGAAGCCGCCAGGGCAGCAGGTATTGATTGTGTTCTGAGTACCGGCACTTTGAGTCGGTTGATCGGTGAAAGTAGCGGCAAAGGCGAGCATTTCGCCACGAAAGCCGAGCTGACTGAACGTTTACGCGCATTGCTGTCCCAACATCAGGACATCACTATTTTGGTTAAAGGCTCACGTAGCGCCGCCATGGAGCAGGTCGTCGAGAGCTTACAGGAGAAAGGAACATGCTAGTCTGGCTGGCCGAACATTTGGTCGCACTTTATTCCGGCTTTAACGTCTTCTCGTATTTGACGTTTCGCGCCATTGTCAGCCTGCTGACCGCCCTGTTCCTGTCACTCTGGATGGGCCCACGTCTGATCGCCTGGCTGCAGAAGCTGCAGATTGGCCAGGTGGTGCGTAACGACGGTCCTGAATCGCACTTTAGTAAGCGCGGTACGCCAACCATGGGCGGCATCATGATCCTCACTTCCATCACCGTATCGGTGTTGATGTGGGCGTATCCATCCAACCCTTATGTGTGGTGCGTGCTGGCGGTGCTGATTGGTTTCGGCATCATCGGTTTTGTGGATGACTATCGCAAAGTGGTGCGCAAAGACACCAAAGGCCTGATTGCCCGCTGGAAATACTTCTGGATGTCGGTGATTTCCCTTGGCGTGGCTTTTGCGCTTTACGCTGCGGGTAAAGGTACACCGGCCACACAGTTGGTGGTGCCGTTCTTTAAAGACATCATGCCGCAGCTTGGATTGTTCTATGTGCTGCTGGCTTACTTTGTGATTGTCGGCACCGGTAATGCGGTCAACCTGACTGATGGTCTGGATGGCCTGGCGATTATGCCTACCGTCTTCGTGGCAGCAGGTTTTGCGCTGGTGGCATGGGCGACCGGTAACGTGAAGTTTGCTGAGTATCTGCATATTCCGTATCTGCGCCATGCCGGTGAATTAGTGATTGTCTGTACCGCGATTGTCGGTGCAGGTCTTGGCTTCCTGTGGTTCAACACCTACCCGGCTCAGGTCTTTATGGGCGATGTGGGTTCACTGGCACTGGGTGGCGCGCTAGGTACCATCGCCGTGCTGCTGCGCCAGGAATTTTTGCTGGTGATCATGGGCGGCGTGTTTGTGGTTGAAACGCTGTCGGTGATCCTGCAGGTGGGATCGTTCAAGCTGCGCGGCCAACGCATTTTCCGCATGGCGCCGATTCACCACCACTATGAATTGAAGGGCTGGCCGGAGCCGCGCGTCATTGTGCGCTTCTGGATTATTTCACTGATGCTGGTGCTGATTGGCCTGGCAACGCTGAAGGTACGTTAATCATGGCTGACTATCGGGGCAGAAAAGTCGTCATCATTGGACTCGGCATCACTGGCCTGTCCTGTGTTGATTTCTTCCTCGCGCAGGGCGTGACGCCTCGCGTGATGGATACCCGTGTGTCTCCGCCTGGCCTCGACAAGTTGCCTGAGGCGGTTGAACGCTATGTGGGCGGTATCAACAGCGACTGGTTGCTGGCGTCTGATTTGATCGTTGCCAGTCCAGGCATCGCGCTGGCGCACCCTGCATTAAGTGAAGCTGCGGATGCCGGTATCGAAATCGTCGGTGATATCGAACTGTTCTGCCGTGAAGCTCAGGCTCCGATTGTCGCGATCACCGGCTCGAACGGTAAAAGCACTGTCACCACGCTGGTGGGTGAAATGGCCCGTGCAGCAGGTTGGCAGGTTGGCGTGGGTGGTAACATCGGTTTACCGGCGTTAACCCTGCTGAAGTCTCCGGCACAGTTGTATGTGCTGGAACTTTCCAGCTTCCAACTTGAAACCACCTACAGTCTGCAAGCAGCGGCTGCCACCATTCTCAACGTGACGGAAGATCATATGGATCGCTATCCGCTGGGCATGCAGCAATACCGTGCCGCCAAACTGCGCATTTATGAAAATGCCCGCGTCTGTGTGGTCAATGCCGATGATGGTATGACCATGCCCGTGCGTGGTGTTGATGCACGATGTGTCAGTTTTGGCATTAATCTGGGTGATTATCACCTGACCCAGCAGCAAGGCAGCACCTGGCTGCGGGCGCAGGGCGAAAGAGTGCTAAACACTGATGAAATGACTCTGGTGGGCCAGCACAACTACACCAACGCACTGGCGGCGCTGGCGCTGGCAGATGCGGTGAATATCCCGCGCGCTTCCAGTCTGAAAGCGTTCACCACTTTCACTGGCCTGGCGCACCGTTTTCAGCTGGTGCATGAGGCGAACGGTGTGCGCTGGATCAATGACTCCAAAGCCACCAACGTCGGCAGCACTGAAGCGGCACTCAATGGTTTGCAGGTGAAAGGCACCTTATGGCTGCTGATGGGCGGCGATGGCAAATCTGCTGATTTCAGTTCGCTGACGCGCTTTTTGCAGGGCGACAACGTACGTCTCTATTGCTTTGGCCGCGACGGCGATGCGCTCGCTGCATTGCGCCCTGAGATCGCTACGCGTACAGAAACGATGCAGCAAGCCATGGAGCAGATTGCCCCTCAGGCGAAGGCGGGCGACATGGTGCTGCTGTCACCGGCCTGCGCCAGCCTCGATCAGTTCCGTAATTTTGAACAGCGCGGCGATATCTTCGCGCAACTGGCGAAGGAGCTGAGCTGATGCGCATTCCGGGTGCCAGTATTGCCAGCTTCCTCTCCGTGCGTTTACGCGATTGGGTGATGGGTGGCCGCGAAAATGATGATGCGCCAGTGGTGCTGTATGACCGCACGCTGCTGTGGCTGACCTTTGGTTTGGCGATTATCGGCTTTGTGATGGTGACTTCAGCGTCGATGCCGGTCGGCCAGCGTCTTAACGAAGATCCGTTCTACTTCGCTAAACGCGACGCTTTTTATATTGCCCTGGCGGTAGGTATGGCGCTGGTGACATTGCGCGTGCCAATGGATTTCTGGCAGCGCTACAGCAACGTGATGCTGATGGCGTCTGTGGCAATGCTGCTGATTGTCTTGGTGGTGGGCAGCTCGGTTAACGGTGCATCGCGCTGGATTGCCTTGGGCCCATTACGTATTCAGCCGGCTGAATTATCCAAACTGTCCCTGTTTTGCTATCTCGCCAGCTATCTGGTGCGCAAAGTAGAAGAAGTGCGTAACAACTTCTGGGGCTTCTGTAAGCCGATGGGTGTGATGGTGGTGCTGGCCGTTCTGCTACTGGCGCAACCGGACCTTGGTACGGTGGTAGTGCTGTTCGTCACAACGCTGGCGATGTTGTTCCTCGCGGGCGCCAAAATGTGGCAGTTCCTGGCGATCATCGGCTCCGGTATTTTTGCCGTGGTGTTGCTGATTATCGCTGAACCCTATCGTATGCGCCGTGTGACCTCTTTCTGGAACCCATGGGAAGATCCCTTTGGCAGCGGCTACCAGCTGACCCAGTCTCTGATGGCCTTTGGCCGTGGCGAATTCTGGGGGCAGGGCCTCGGCAACTCGGTGCAAAAACTTGAGTATCTGCCCGAGGCGCATACCGACTTTATCTTCTCCATCATTGGTGAAGAGTTGGGTTATGTCGGTGTGGTTTTGGCGCTGTTAATGGTATTCTTCGTGGCTTTTCGCGCGATGTCGATTGGTCGCCGTGCTCTGGAGATCGATCAGCGCTTTTCTGGCTTCCTCGCTTGCTCAATTGGCGTGTGGTTTAGCTTCCAGGCGCTGGTTAACGTCGGTGCGGCCGCAGGCATGCTGCCGACCAAAGGTCTGACACTGCCGCTGATCAGTTACGGTGGCTCAAGTCTGATCATCATGTCGACCGCCATCGTGTTTTTATTGCGCATTGATTATGAAACGCGTCTGGCAAAAGCGCAGGCGTTTACCCGAGGTGCTCGATGAGTAGTAAGCGGCTGATGGTGATGGCCGGTGGAACCGGTGGGCACGTGTTCCCTGGTCTGGCGGTGGCACACCATCTGATCGAACAGGGCTGGCAGGTGCGCTGGCTCGGAACCGCTGACCGAATGGAAGCGGATTTGGTGCCGAAGCATGGCATTGAGATCGATTTTATCCGCATCAGTGGTTTGCGCGGTAAAGGTGTCAAAGCACAGTTACTGGCACCCGTACGTATTTTCAATGCATGGCGCCAGGCGCGTCGCATTATGAAGCACTGGCAGCCGGACGTGGTGCTCGGCATGGGCGGATATGTTTCCGGCCCGGGTGGATTAGCCGCCTGGAGTTGCGGTATCCCGGTGGTGCTGCATGAGCAGAACGGCATTGCCGGGCTGACCAACAAATGGCTGGCGAAAATTGCCACCAAAGTGATGCAGGCGTTTCCGGGTGCATTCCCGAAAGCCGATGTGGTTGGCAATCCCGTGCGTACCGATGTGTTGGCCCTGCCGCTGCCGGCTGAACGCCTGAGTGGACGCAGCGGCGCGATTCGTGTGCTGGTGGTCGGTGGAAGCCAGGGCGCACGCATATTGAATCAAACGGTGCCGCAGGTGGCCGCGGAACTGGGTGATGCCATCACGATTTGGCATCAAAGCGGCAAAGGTGCGCTTGAGATGGTGCAGCAGGCTTATCGCGATGCCGGACAGCCGCAGCACAAGGTCACCGAGTTTATCGATGATATGGCGGAAGCCTATGCCTGGGCGGATGTGGTGGTGTGTCGTTCGGGTGCCTTAACGGTGAGCGAAGTCGCCGCCGCAGGTTTACCGGCGATCTTTGTGCCGTTTCAGCATAAAGACCGCCAGCAGTACTGGAATGCGTTGCCGCTGGAGCAAGCGGGCGCAGCCAAAATTTTCGAGCAGCCGCAATTTACCGCGACTGCAGTAGCGGACACGTTGCGCCACTGGGATCGCACAACGCTGCTGGCGATGGCTGAGAAAGCGCGCCAGGTTGCGATTCCTGATGCAACCGATCGGGTTGCGCAGGAAGTGGCACGCGTCGCGAAGTAATTAATAGGTCGGTTTGACCGGCTGTACCTGAATGCAGGTACACATGAGATCAACAGGTAATCGAGACAGATGAATACACAACAATTGGCAAAACTGCGTTCTATTGTGCCCGAGATGCGTCGCGTCCGGCACATTCACTTTGTCGGCATCGGTGGTGCTGGCATGGGCGGTATTGCCGAGGTGTTGGCGAACGAAGGTTATCACATCAGCGGTTCGGATCTGGCGCCTAATCCGGTGACCCAGCATCTGGCCTCGTTAGGTGCGACCATTTATTTCAACCATCGCCCGGAAAACGTGACGGATGCGAGCGTGGTGGTGGTGTCGACAGCGGTGGCACAGGACAATCCGGAACTGGTCGCGGCCCGCGAGCAGCGTATCCCGGTGATCCGCCGTGCAGAGATGCTGGCTGAGCTGATGCGCTTCCGTCATGGTATCGCGGTTGCCGGTACGCACGGCAAAACCACCACGACAGCGATGGTCACCAGTATTTATGCCGAAGGTGGACTGGATCCGACATTCGTGAATGGCGGCCTGGTGAAAGCGGCGGGCACCCATGCGCGTTTGGGCACCAGTCGTTACCTGATTGCGGAAGCGGATGAGAGTGACGCGTCGTTCCTGCATCTGCAGCCGATGGTGGCGATTGTCACCAATATCGAAGCGGACCATATGGACACCTATCAGGGCGACTTCGAGAACCTGAAGCAGACGTTCATTAACTTCCTGCATAACCTGCCGTTCTATGGACGTGCTGTGATGTGTGTGGATGATGTGGTGATCCGCGATTTGATCCCACGCGTGGGCCGTCAGGTCACCACGTACGGCTTCAGCGATGACGCCGATGTGCGCATCGAAAACTATGAACAACGTGGCGCGCAGGGGCACTTTACCCTGATTCGTCAGGACAAGCCGGTGCTGAAAGTGACCCTGAATGCGCCGGGTCGTCACAATGCCTTAAACGCAGCCGCCGCTGTTGCAGTGGCGACGGAAGAAGGCATTGAAGATAACGCGATTTTGGCCGCGCTGGAGAGCTTCCAGGGCACTGGACGCCGCTTTGATGTGCTGGGCGAATTTGATACCGCAGTGGTCAATGGCAATCCAGGCAGCGCGATGCTGGTAGATGATTACGGTCATCACCCAACGGAAGTCGACGTCACCATCAAAGCCGCCCGTGCCGGCTGGCCAAATAAGAAACTGGTGATGGTGTTCCAGCCGCACCGTTACACGCGAACTCGTGATCTTTTCGATGACTTCGCTAACGTGCTGTCACAGGTTGATGTATTGCTGATGCTGGATGTTTATCCGGCCGGTGAAGCGCCGATTCCAGGCGCAGATAGCCGTTCACTGTGCCGCGCGATTCGCCATCGTGGCAAGGTTGACCCGATTCTGGTCTCTGAGCACGATGCGTTGCCGGAAGCGCTGGCCCCGTTGTTGTCAGGTGACGATCTGGTCATCGTGCAGGGCGCCGGCAATATCGGCAAAATCGCCCGCAAACTGGCTGAGCTTGAGTTGCAGCCAGCTGCGAAAACGGAGGTGCGCCATGGCTGAGAAAGTCGCCGTCCTGATGGGCGGAACCTCTGCAGAGCGTGATGTATCGCTAATGTCGGGCAGTGCCGTGTTGGCAGGATTGCGTGAGATGGGCATTGATGCACACGGCGTGGATACCCGTGATGTGTCAGTGCTGGACCTTAAAGCGCAGGGCTTTGAAAAAACCTTTATCGCCCTGCATGGTCGTGGCGGTGAAGATGGCACGCTGCAGGCGGTATTGGAGTTCCTCCAGTTGCCGTATACCGGCAGCGGCGTGATGGCTTCGGCGATCACCATGGATAAACTGCGCAGCAAATTGCTGTGGCAGGGCAGGGGACTGCCATCAGGAAAATTTGTTTGGTTAACGCGCCAGCAGCGGGAATTGGGTTTAGATGCACAAACCCAGGCTGCAATCGATGCGCTCGGCCTGCCGCTGTTTGTGAAACCAAGCTGTGAAGGTTCAAGTGTCGGCATCAGCCGAGTGAACACGTTAGAAGCACTGCCTGCTGCGTTGGATGAAGCGTTTCGCCATGACAATGATGTCTTGATTGAGGCCTTCCTGAGCGGTGCGGAATATACCGTTGGCATTCTGGGTGATGAAATTCTGCCTTCTATCAGAATAAAAACCGCCAGCGAGTTCTATGACTATGAAGCGAAATACATTTCTGACGATACTGAATACTTCTGCCCAAGCGGTTTGAGTGCAGAGCAGGAAGCAGAATTGAAGACGTTAGTATGGGCAGCCTGGCGTGCACTGGGATGCAGCGGCTGGGGGCGTGTCGATGTGATGACGGATGCTGAGGGTAAATTCCAGTTGCTGGAAGTGAATACCTCACCGGGCATGACCAGCCACAGTCTGGTGCCGATGGCCGCGAAGCAGGCAGGATACAGTTTCCCGCAGCTGGTGGCGCGTATTCTGGAACTGGCTGACTGATATGTCTCAGGCGGCGATACGTGTACGAAATCGCGAACCCCAGGAGCGTGCGCGCACCGGGCGTAGCAACGGTGCCCGACTGTTTGGCGTCGTATTCCTGCTGATTGTGTTGGGCATCATGGCCGCCGGTGGGCTGGTGGTGCTGAAGTGGATGAATGATGCGTCGCGTTTACCGCTGTCGAAGCTGGTGGTGACCGGGGAAACGCATTACACCACGCATGATGACATTCGCCAGGCCATTTTGTCGCTCGGTGCGCCTGGCACGTTTATGTCGCAAAACGTGGACATCATCCAGCAACAGATTGAGCGTTTACCCTGGATCAAACAGGTCAGTGTGCGTAAGCAGTGGCCTGATGAGCTGAAGATTAACCTGGTGGAGTACGTTCCGGTGGCTCGCTGGAATGACTCACACATGGTAGACGCCGATGGCGTCTCCTTCAGCGTCCCGGCCAGTCACATCGGTAAAGAAACATTGCCGATGTTATATGGCCCGGAAGGCA
Source organism: Pantoea sp. BL1 (assembly GCF_000963985.1). Classification (NCBI taxonomy): domain Bacteria; kingdom Pseudomonadati; phylum Pseudomonadota; class Gammaproteobacteria; order Enterobacterales; family Erwiniaceae; genus Pantoea; species Pantoea sp. BL1. The sequence goes on from NZ_JZRH01000016.1 coordinate 10,577, forward strand.
GTGAAACAGAGGTGTTGGCGGGCTATCACACCATGAGTGATGTGCTCAAAGCCGGCAAGTTTACCCTGAAGGTCGCGTCGATGACGGCGCGGCGCTCGTGGCAGTTAGTGACCAGCGACGATGTGCGCATCGAACTGGGACGCAGCGACACCATGAAGCGTCTGAACCGTTTTATTGAGCTCTATCCGGAGCTGCTGCAGCAAGGCCAGAGTCAGAACAAGCGCATTACCTATGTCGATTTGCGCTACGACTCCGGCGCCGCAGTAGGCTGGGCAGCGGCCCCGCTGGAGCCACAGGACAGTAATCAGCAACAAAACCAGGCACAGGCTAAACCACAATGATCAAGGCAACGGACAGAAAACTGGTAGTAGGACTTGAAATCGGCACCGCAAAGGTTGCCGCCCTGGTTGGGGAAATTCTGCCTGATGGTATGGTCAACATTATTGGGGTGGGCAGCTGCCCGTCTCGCGGTATGGATAAAGGCGGCGTAAATGACCTTGAGTCGGTGGTGAAATGCGTTCAACGCGCCATCGACCAGGCTGAACTGATGGCTGATTGCCAGATTTCGTCGGTTTACCTTGCTTTATCGGGCAAACATATCAGTTGTCAGAACGAAATCGGGATGGTTCCGATTTCGGAAGAGGAAGTGACTCAGGATGATGTAGAGAACGTGGTACATACGGCGAAATCCGTACGCGTACGCGATGAACATCGTATCCTGCATGTTATTCCTCAGGAATATGCCATTGATTATCAGGAAGGCATCAAGAATCCGGTGGGACTTTCCGGCGTGCGTATGCAGGCGAAAGTGCACTTGATTACCTGCCACAATGATATGGCGAAAAATATTGTTAAAGCCGTTGAACGTTGCGGCCTGAAAGTTGACCAACTGATTTTTGCCGGACTGGCATCCAGTTTCTCGGTTCTGACTGAAGATGAACGTGAGCTGGGCGTCTGTGTTGTTGACATCGGTGGCGGTACAATGGATATCGCGGTTTACACCGGCGGCGCACTGCGTCACACCAAAGTGATCCCTTATGCAGGCAATGTGGTGACCAGTGATATCGCCTATGCCTTCGGCACACCGCCAACCGATGCGGAAGCGATCAAAGTACGCCATGGTTGTGCGCTGGGTTCGATTGTTGGCAAAGATGAAAACGTCGAAGTGCCGAGCGTCGGTGGACGTCCACCGCGCAGTCTGCAACGCCAAACGCTGGCAGAAGTGATTGAGCCGCGTTACACCGAATTGCTGAATCTGGTGAATGACGAGATTCTGCAACTGCAGGAGCAACTGCGCCAGCAGGGCGTGAAACACCACCTGGCAGCAGGCATCGTGCTGACCGGTGGCGCAGCACAGATTGAAGGTTTGGCCGCTTGCGCCCAGCGTGTGTTCCATACGCAGGTGCGTATTGGTCAGCCACTTAACATCACCGGCCTGACGGATTATGCGCAGGAGCCGTATTACTCAACTGCAGTCGGTCTGCTGCATTACGGCAAAGAGTCACACATGAACGGTGATGCAGAAACGGAAAAACGTGCTTCAGTGGGCAACTGGTTTAAACGTATCAATAGCTGGCTGAAGAAAGAGTTTTAATTTTTGAAAAAGGAGATCATGCAGGCAATGTTTATGATCTCCAGGCGACAGGCACATAACGGAGAGAAATCATGTTTGAACCTATGGAATTAACCAATGACGCGGTGATTAAAGTCATCGGCGTCGGCGGCGGCGGTGGCAACGCCGTAGAGCACATGGTACGCGAGCGTATCGAAGGTGTAGAATTCTTCGCTGTAAACACCGACGCGCAAGCGTTGCGTAAGACAGCGGTTGGCCAGACGATCCAGATCGGGACCGGTATCACCAAGGGTCTCGGTGCGGGTGCAAACCCGGAAGTGGGTCGTACCTCAGCTGAGGAAGATCGTGAAGCACTGCGTTCTGCACTGGAAGGGGCAGACATGGTGTTTATCGCTGCAGGCATGGGCGGCGGTACCGGTACCGGTGCAGCGCCAGTCGTGGCAGAAGTAGCAAAAGATTTGGGTATCCTGACCGTTGCGGTGGTGACCAAGCCCTTCAACTTCGAAGGCAAAAAGCGTATGGCTTTTGCTGAACAGGGTATCGCTGAGCTGTCTAAGCATGTCGATTCACTGATCACCATCCCGAACGACAAGCTGTTAAAAGTGCTGGGTCGCGGTATCTCTCTGCTGGATGCCTTTGGTGCAGCCAACGACGTACTGAAAGGTGCGGTGCAGGGTATCGCCGAGCTGATTACTCGCCCAGGCTTGATGAACGTTGACTTCGCGGACGTGCGTACCGTGATGTCAGAAATGGGTTACGCCATGATGGGCTCCGGCGTGGCATGCGGTGAAGACCGTGCCGAAGAAGCAGCCGAAATGGCGATCTCCAGCCCACTGCTGGAAGATATCGATCTGTCTGGTGCTCGCGGTGTGCTGGTCAACATCACGGCGGGCTTCGACCTGCGTCTGGATGAGTTCGAAACCGTGGGTAACACTATCCGCGCCTTCGCCTCTGACAACGCGACCGTGGTAATCGGTACTTCTCTGGACCCAGAGATGAACGACGAACTGCGCGTGACCGTCGTTGCTACCGGTATTGGCATGGACAAGCGTCCAGAAATTACGCTGGTGACCAACAAACCGGCTTCGCAGCCAGTGATGGATCATCGCTACCAGCAGCACGGCATGGCGCCGTTGCCGCAGGAGCAGAAGCCGGCAGCGAAAGTGGTCAACGACCAGCCAGCATCGTCCAATAAAGAGCCAGATTATCTTGATATTCCAGCCTTCCTGCGTAAGCAGGCAGACTAAGAATATCCTGAGAATTGGGATTCTCCGCTCTTTGTGCTAAAGTATTCGCCCGCTGGTAATTTATACTGGCGGTCGGATGGGTAATATTGCGAGATAATGCGATGATCAAACAAAGGACATTAAAACGTATTGTTCAGGCGACTGGTGTCGGTTTACATACCGGCAAGAAAGTCACGCTGACCTTACGCCCTGCGTCGGCTAATACCGGGGTCATCTATCGTCGCACTGACTTGAATCCACCGGTTGATTTCCCGGCTGATGCAAAATACGTGCGCGACACCATGCTGAGTACCTGCCTGGTGAATGATGAAGGCGTACGTATATCGACGGTTGAACACCTGAATGCTGCATTGGCTGGCTTGGGTATCGACAACATCATTGTTGAAGTCGATGCGCCCGAAATCCCGATTATGGATGGCAGTGCCGCGCCTTTTGTCTACTTGCTGATGGATGCAGGCGTCGAAGAGCTGAACAGTGCGAAGAAATTCGTACGCGTTAAGCAGACGGTGCGTGTTGAAGATGGCGATAAGTGGGCCGAGATCAAACCCTATAACGGTTTCTCACTCGACTTTACTATCGATTTCAAACATCCGGCAATTGACTCAAGCTCGCAGCGTTACCAGCTGAACTTCTCGGCTGAGGCGTTTGTTCGCCAAATCAGTCGTGCGCGCACCTTTGGTTTTATGCGGGAAATCGAATATCTGCAGTCTAAAGGCCTGTGCCTGGGCGGTAGCTTAGATTGTGCGATTGGTCTTGATGATTTCCGCGTACTCAACGAAGACGGTCTGCGCTTTGAAGATGAGTTCGTTCGTCACAAAATGCTGGACGCGATCGGCGATCTGTTTATGTGTGGCCACAACGTGATTGGCGCTTTCTCTGCGTTTAAATCTGGTCATGCTTTAAACAATAAATTGCTGCAAGCGGTACTGGCGAAGCAGGAAGCCTGGGAATGGGCAACCTTCGAAGACGAAGCTGAACTGCCACTGGCATTCAAAGCACCAAATTTAGTCCTGGCGTAAGTCAGTCATAAAAACGGCAGTTTCCCTGACACCCTCTCCGGTCAGTGGAAGCTGCCGTTTTTTATTGCCTGTTTTTTATTCCTGCAAGACCGCTCTCAATTCTCTGCTATCACTGGCGAAAGCCTGTACAAATAAACGTGAAATCCCCCGTAAGCCCTTTAATCACTGGTGTCCTGGCCCCACATAAGTGCTATTATCTGGCGCTCATATGAGCAGGTTCGCGGATAACCGCAACGGCTTCATTATTTTATTTAACTGTGGACAGGTTGTGATCGGGATTTTCTCACGCTGGCGACAATTAGGCAGACGCTACTTCTGGCCTCATCTCTTATTAGGGATGGTGGCGGCCAGTTTGGGCTTGCCTGCCTGTGCGCAAAGTGCGGAGTCCACGGCGACAGACTCGCCCATCAGCAGCCTGTTTGTCGGCAATGTTGTTCATTTCGATCATTTAATCCGTCTGCAGGAAAGTGCGCGTCGACCTAATTTCAATGTCGATTACTGGCATCAGCATGCCATTCGCACGGTCATTCGCCACCTCTCATTTAGCATGACGCCACCTGCAGAAGCGGAAGAGAGTCATACAGTCCCGCTAGCGGCACAAAAGCTGGCGTTAATCGATTCGCTGCAGGCGCTACTCACATCGCCAGCTCAACCCGCTATTGCATTAGAGCCGCAGGAAACGCTGCGTCATCGCGAACCTCAAATTCACACTTCTGCTGACTGGCAGGCTGCTATTCATGGCATCCGCGCCGGGCCTGCCATTGCTTAACAGCTAACGATTTTCCACATCCTGTTTTAGATTTTCCAGACCGCATGAATGCGGCTGAATTGAGAAAAATTTATCATGTTAATCAAATTGTTAACCAAAGTCTTTGGCAGCAGTAACGATCGTACCCTGCGCCGTATGCGCAAAATTGTCGATGTCATCAATAAGATGGAGCCGGATTTCGTCAAGCTCTCGGATGACGAACTGAAAGCTAAAACCGACCTGTTCCGTGAACGCCTGAAGAAAGGTGAAAGCCTTGAAAGCCTGATTCCTGAAGCCTTTGCTACGGTACGTGAAGCCAGTAAACGTGTGTTTGGTATGCGCCACTTCGATGTACAGCTGATTGGCGGCATGGTGCTGAATGAGCGTTGCATCGCCGAGATGCGTACCGGTGAAGGTAAAACCCTGACGGCAACACTGCCGGCTTACCTTAACGCACTGAGCGGTAAAGGCGTGCACGTGGTCACGGTGAACGACTACCTGGCACAGCGTGATGCCGAAAACAATCGCGCACTGTTCGAGTTCCTGGGTCTGTCTATCGGTATCAACCTGCCAAACATGCCCGCGGTGGCCAAACGCGCAGCCTATGCTGCGGATATCACCTACGGTACTAACAACGAATACGGCTTCGACTACCTGCGCGACAACATGGCGTTCAGCCCGGAAGAACGCGTCCAGCGTAAACTGCACTACGCGTTGGTGGATGAAGTGGACTCCATCCTGATCGATGAAGCGCGTACGCCGTTAATCATCTCCGGTCCTGCCGAAGACAGCTCTGAGCTGTACACCAAAGTGAATAAAATCATTCCTCACCTGGTGCGCCAGGAGAAGGAAGATTCAGAAACCTTCCAGGGTGAAGGTGACTTCTGGGTCGATGAGAAAGCACGTCAGGCTCACATGAGCGAGCGTGGTCTGGTAAAAGTTGAAGAGCTGCTGGTGAACCAGGGCATCATGGAAGAAGGTGAGTCACTTTACTCGCCAACCAACATCATGCTGATGCATCACGTGACGGCTGCACTGCGTGCGCATGCGCTGTTTACTCGCGATGTCGATTACATCGTGAAAGATGGCGAAGTGATCATCGTCGATGAGCACACCGGCCGTACCATGCAGGGCCGTCGCTGGTCTGATGGTTTGCATCAGGCTGTTGAAGCCAAAGAAGGCGTGGAAATCCAGAACGAGAACCAGACGCTGGCTTCCATCACCTTCCAGAACTACTTCCGTATTTACGAAAAACTGGCCGGTATGACCGGTACTGCTGATACCGAAGCGTTTGAATTCAGCTCGATCTATAAACTCGATACCATCGTGGTGCCAACTAACCGTCCGATGGTGCGTAAAGATATGGCTGACCTGGTCTATATGACCGAGAAAGAGAAGATCGACGCGATCATCGAAGACATCCGTGCCTGTACCGCCAACGGTCAACCGGTGCTGGTGGGTACCATCTCGATTGAAAAATCAGAAGTGGTCTCTAACGAACTGACGCGCGCGGGTATCAAACACAGCGTACTGAACGCCAAGTTCCACGCCAGCGAAGCGGATATCGTGGCACAGGCGGGTCAACCAGCTGCAGTCACCATCGCAACCAACATGGCAGGTCGTGGTACCGATATCGTGTTGGGCGGTAGCTGGCAGGCCGAAGTGGCAGCGCTGGATGAACCTTCAGAAGAGCAGATTCAGGCCATCAAAGAAGCCTGGAAACTGCGCCATGATGCGGTGCTGGCTTCGGGCGGTCTGCACATCATTGGTACTGAACGCCACGAATCGCGCCGTATCGATAACCAGTTGCGCGGCCGTGCGGGTCGTCAGGGTGATGCCGGTTCATCCCGCTTCTATCTGTCGATGGAAGATGCATTGATGCGTATCTTCGCCTCGGATCGCGTATCTAACATGATGCGTAAACTGGGCATGAAACCAGGCGAAGCGATTGAGCATCCGTGGGTCACCAAAGCGATTGCCAACGCACAGCGTAAAGTGGAAAGCCGTAACTTCGACATCCGTAAGCAGCTGTTGGAATACGATGATGTGGCGAACGATCAGCGCCGCGCCATCTACAGCCAGCGTAATGAACTGCTGGACGTGTCTGATGTGTCTGAAACCATCAACAGCATCCGTGAAGATGTGTTCAAAGCCACCATCGACACCTACATTCCGCCGCAGTCGCTGGAAGAAATGTGGGATGTTCCTGGTTTGGAAGAGCGCCTGCGTAACGATTTCGATCTGGATCTGCCGATTGCAGAATGGCTGGATAAAGAGCCGGACCTGCATGAAGAAACGCTGCGTGAACGTATCATGAGCCGCGCGCATGAAAACTATGCGTCGAAAGAAGAAGTGGTTGGCGCTGAAATGATGCGTAACTTCGAAAAAGGCGTGATGCTGCAAACCCTGGATTCATTGTGGAAAGAGCATCTGGCGGCGATGGATTATCTGCGTCAGGGCATCCATCTGCGCGGTTATGCGCAGAAAGATCCGAAGCAGGAATACAAGCGCGAGTCCTTCTCAATGTTCGCGGCGATGCTGGAGTCACTGAAGTATGAAGTGATCAGCACCCTGAGCAAAGTACAGGTGCGCATGCCGGAGGAAGTCGAAGCGATGGAACAGCAACGCCGTGAAGAGGCTGAGCGTCTGGCACAACAGCAACAGCTGAGCCACGTTGATGACGAAACCGCTGCGGCCGCCGCGCTGGCTGCGCAGGGTGGGGAGCGCAAAGTAGGGCGCAACGATTTGTGCCCATGCGGTTCCGGTAAGAAATACAAACAGTGTCATGGCCGCCTGGCCTGATAAACGAGGAGCCTTCGGGCTCCTTTTTCTTTTGGCCGTCGCCACAGAGTTAACATTGCCTGGCGACTGCATTACTATCAGCGCTCATTAATTAAAAGCGGAATTCAGCTTATGAAACACCTGCAAGTCGCAGTGGGCATCATTCGCAATGCCAGCCGTCAGATCTTCCTTGCCCAGCGTGCGGCAAGTTCCTACATGGCGAATAAATGGGAGTTTCCTGGCGGAAAAATTGAACAGGATGAAACCGCTGAACAAGCGTTAAAACGCGAGTTGATGGAAGAGACCGGCATTGAGGTGACAGCCGCGAAGGCGATTGGTCTGGCCGATCATAGCTATGACGATCTGCGCGTCACATTGCACTTCTTCCTGGTGGAAGGATGGAACGGTGAGCCGTACGGCCGTGAAGGACAGCCTCAGCGTTGGGTGGAACAGCGTGATTTAGTCGCGGAAGAGTTTCCTCCTGCCAACCACGAACTTATCGCTCGCCTAGTGGCTGACGAAATTTAAGCGAAGGGGCGTAAGCCCCTTATCTCTTATTAATGCTGTTCTTCGCTCCAGTCATCGCTGTCGGTCAGATCGCTATCGCTGGGAATGCGCTTCTCTTCAGCGGCCCATTCGCCCAAATCAATCAGCTGGCAGCGCTTGCTGCAGAACGGACGCCACGGACTCAGTTCATCCCACATCACATCTTTACCGCAGTTGGGACAAGGTACGGTAATCATCTCTTCCTGCATAACAACCTCAACAACACGCTAATTCAAAATTCAATCGGGCTGGCACTTCACCGCGCTCGCTGTCCAGTGGCAGGAATCGAATGGCATAACGGCTTTTATGGCCTGAAACCTGCGGGTACAGCGCATCTTCGAGGGGGAGCTGGAGACGCAACAAATCCGAACCTTCGGCATTATCCTGGTAAAAACCGTTCAGGCTGGTTTGATGGCGAAATACGCCTGACTGACGCACCAGATCGAGGATCATGGTCAGACTATTGCGCAGAGGAACCAGTGACGCCAGCCAGCCGTTAACCTGCGAATCCCGCTGGGACTGCTGCTGGTGCAGCCAGATATGCAGGCTCGGCAAATCAAAACTGCAGCAGCCACCAGGAATGCTCAATCGCTGGCGTACCAATCCAATCAACCGATCTTCGCGCAACTGCTGACCCATACGTGGTGCCGCATTCAGCTCGCTGGATTGCTGTTTTAATCGATCACGCAGGCTGCTGACGGTGTGTTCGTCCACACCAGGCACATCAAGCCAGGCGCGAAGTTTCTGCTGCTGGCGCTCCAGCTCTTTCAATAGCTCGGTACGCATATCACCGCGCTCAAAGATATCTAACAGATCACCAATGATGCGAAATACCCCTAATGCAGAGACGGAATTCACCACAGGCACCGTTTCATGCAGTTGGTTAAGTAATGACTCCACGCGCAGCCAGGTGCGCATCTTCTCATTCAGCGGGTGTTCAAACAGAACGACTGTACTCATGATGTTAATCCTGTCCGGTTGCTGCCAGGCGTAAATAACGCTGGTGAAGTTCAGCAACGCGCGGCAACGCCTGCTCGGGCGTACCACTGTTATCGATGAGGTCATCCGCACAGGCCAGACGCTGCTCGCGGCTGGCCTGTGCGGCAAGAATATTTTTTGCCTGGCTAAGTGTGATGCCATCACGCTGCTGAGTACGCCGCAACTGCGTAGCTTCATCCACATCAACCACCAGAACCCGGTCAGCCTGATGCTGTAACCCGTTTTCCACCAATAGCGGCACCACCCATAACACATAGGGTGACGTTGCCAATAATTTTAGCTGCTGCGTACGGGCATTGATAAGAGGATGAAGCAGCTGATTTAGCCAGTTTTTTTCTTTCGGCTGCTGAAAAATAATCTCGCGCAGTCGTGCCCGATACAACGCTCCTTCGGCGGTCAATATTGACTCACCATGGCGTTTAACGATCGCCTGCAGGGCGGGTGAACCAGGTTCAACCACTTCTCGTGCAATCACATCAGCATCAATAATATCAACGCCTAGCGCGGCGAAAGCATTGGCAATGGTGCTTTTACCACTGCCAATTCCTCCGGTGAGCGCAACGGTAAAAGGCATAGCGTTCTCTCAGAATTGTCTTCATTGGGCGACCATCAGCCGCAATAAGATGAGAGCATGATCACAATCAATTTTCTCAGCTAAATTTAAGGGATTGTAGCTTAAATAAAGTGAAATTCGCAGTCTTGTCGCGGAACGAATGGCGCGTATGATAACGACACTGGAGCCGTGAGCGCTACCCGAACTGCGGTTCGTCGTCACTAACCAGGACACTCAGCTATGCGTATTGAAGAAGATTTAAAACTGGGCTTTAAAGATGTTTTGATCCGCCCCAAACGCTCCACCCTGAAAAGCCGTTCTGAGGTTGAACTCGAACGCACCTACACTTTCAAGCATTCAGGTCTGAACTGGACCGGCGTTCCGGTGATTGCCGCCAATATGGACACCGTGGGCACATTCACCATGGCCGAAGCGCTGGCGGGCTTCAATGTTCTGACAGCAGTGCATAAACACTACAGCGTGGAAGCCTGGCAGGCATTTATCCAGCGCGTACCGGCTGCAGTGCTCGGGCATGTGATGGTGTCATCCGGTACCTCCGAAGCCGATTTCAGTAAACTCACTGCGATTCTCGCCCTATCGTCACAGCTCAATTTCATCTGCATTGATGTTGCCAATGGTTACTCCGAGCACTTTGTTGAGTTCCTGCAACGAGTGCGTGAAAGTTTCCCAGGCAAAACCATCTGCGCGGGTAATGTGGTGACCGGTGAAATGGTCGAGGAGTTGATTCTCTCTGGCGCAGATATCGTCAAAGTCGGCATTGGCCCCGGTTCCGTTTGCACTACACGTGTCAAAACCGGCGTCGGCTACCCGCAGTTGTCTGCGGTGATTGAGTGTGCAGATGCGGCGCATGGCCTCGGCGGCCAGATCGTCAGCGATGGCGGCTGTTCGGTGCCGGGTGATATTGCGAAAGCTTTCGGCGGCGGGGCAGATTTTGTCATGCTCGGCGGCATGCTGGCGGCGCACGATGAGTGCGAGGGGAACGTCGTCGAAGAGCAGGGCGAGCAGTTTATGTTGTTCTATGGTATGAGCTCTGAATCCGCGATGAAACGCCATGTCGGCGGTGTTGCCCAGTATCGTGCTGCAGAAGGGAAAACCGTTCGTCTGCCACTGCGTGGCCCGGTGGAGGACACCGTGAAGGATATCCTCGGCGGCCTGCGTTCGGCCTGCACTTACGTAGGGGCAGCACGCCTTAAAGAACTGACAAAGCGCACCACGTTTATTCGTGTGGCGGAACAGGAAAATCGGGTATTCACGCGCTGATGGCTGATGGCTGATGGCTGATGGCTGATGGCTGATGGCTGATGGCTGATGGTCAATTATCGAAGGTTGAAGGTTGAAGGTTGAAGGGTGAAAGTTGAAGACAGATGCGCACCGCGCGCATCTGTCAACGAATCGCATCGCCTAAGCCAAATACCGGCAGATACATGGCAATCACTAACGTCCCGACAATTCCACCGATCACAATCATCATCAAGGGCTCGAGCGAAGCCGCCAGTGCATAAGCCCTCATCAGCGTTTGTGCTTCATGCCACTCCGCTAATCGTGCCAGCATGACATCCAGCGCCCCCGCTTCCTCACCGACCCGGATCAGTTGTGCACAGAGTGCGGTGAAAAGCAGATGATGCTGCATAGCCTGATGCAATGGTGAGCCGCCAGCGATATGCCGCTGTAACGCGATAATCGCTTCACGCCACAGTGGCGATCCCAGCGTGACCTCAACGGCTTGCAGGCTTTGTAATAAAGTGAGTCCGGCCTGCTGCGTTAATTGCAGGACGGCGTAAATCTGGCTGAGCTGACCACCGCGCCAGAGTGTTGAAAGTAACGGCAGACGCAATAGCCAGCGATGAACACGTATTTGCCAGTGCACGGAACCACGGTAAAGCCACCTTGCGCCGAACAATATGCACATTATCGTTAGCGCCAGGGGGATCGCCGCCTGTTGTAAAAACGCTGACAGACTCATCACGGCGGCGGTGAAGGCGGGAAGGGGGGCATCAAAACTGGCATACACGGAGACAAATTCGGGCAGCACAAATAGCAACATGCCCACACTCACCGCCAGCGCCACCAGCAAGATAAACAGTGGATAGCGCAGAGCTTTAACCACTTTCTGTCTCAAGTGCTGTTGCTTGCTTTGCTGTACCGCCAACTGGCGACAGCATTCATCGAGCTGACCGGTGAGTTCACCCACTTCCATTAATGCCGGAAACAGCGCAGGGAAGATCTGCGGCCAGGCGCGAAGTGCAGATGAAAATGCCTCTCCGGCCATGACCCGACGTTGCAATTCATTAAGCAGTTCGCGCCAGCCAGCATGCGGGTGCCCCTCAGCCAGCAAGGTCAAACTCTCCGCCAGCGGCAATCCTGCCTTGAGCAAGGTAGCCAACTGACGAACAAGGTCAATTTTGTGCTGCCACTTCCAGTCACGCGTGCGCCAGCATTGTCCACGCTGCCAGCTAACCGGCAGCATACCGCGATCTGAGAGTTGTTGCAGGAGCACTTCCTGACTGGCAACTAATGAGGTTCCTTGCCGTAACGCACCCTGGGTGTCCAGCGCCTGCCAGCGATAATGGTAGAGATTAGCCATCCTCCAATCCCACAACCCGCTGAACTTCTTCAAAGGAGGTGTCACCGCGACTCACAGCCTCCAACCCGGCGGCGAGCAGGGTTTTCATCCCGCCTTCACTGGCCAGTGAGATAATGTGCTCCAGCGGCATATCAGCTGAAATCGCGTTTTGTAATTTGTTACTCATCGGCAGCACCTCAAATAACGCCAGACGCCCGTAATAGCCCGAGAAGCAGTGGTCACAGCCTGGGGCGCGCCAGGTTTGTAAGGTGCCAGGCCAAATGTCGTGTGGCAGATGTGCCAGGGCCTGTGCTGGCTGGCGGCAGTGCTCGCAGAGCCGTCGTACCAGACGCTGCGCGATGACTAACTGTAAGGCCGGGCCGAGCAAGTAACCGGGAATATCCATCTGTCGCAGACGAGTGAGTGTTTCCGCCGTCGAATTGGTGTGCAATGTTGATAGCACCAGGTGCCCGGTCTGCGCCGCTTTAACGGCAATGCTGGCCGTTTCGGCATCGCGGATTTCACCCACCATAATCACATCCGGATCCTGTCGCAGCAGAGCCCGCAGTACACGGTTAAAATCGAGCCCGCTACGCGGTTGGATTTGCGTCTGGTTAATGCCCTCCAAAGGAATTTCAACGGGATCCTCTACACTGCAGACATTTTTATCCGGCACATTCAGAGCGCTTAATCCGCTGTAGAGAGTGAAGGTTTTACCGCTGCCGGTAGGCCCGGTGACCAGTATCAGTCCCTGAGGTTTAGCCAGCGCGTGCTTCAGTAACCGGAGTTGGGCAACCGGCATGCCGAGTTTATCCAGTGTGATCGCGCTGTTTTCACTTTGCAGCAGTCTCACCACGGCTTTCTCACCGTGACTAATGGGTAAAGTAGAGAGGCGAAATGCGGCCTGTTGATCGTCAAGGTTCAGTGTGAATTGCCCATCTTGTGGCAAGCGACGCTCGGCGATATCCAGCCCGCCGAGGATTTTCAGTCTGGCAAGCACCGCAGCCGTTGGTGCATCTGGCAAATGTGACAGCTTGTGCAAAACACCATCAATACGAAATCGGACGCGTAACCCCTGCTGCTGAGGTTCAAAATGCACGTCAGAAGCACGGCGTTGGATCGCCTGACGCAAAATCTGTTCAACGGCATTAATCGCTGTTTCGGTGGCGGCCGGTTCATGCAACGTCGCCGAGTCATCAGGGTTGTGCAGGAGTTGCTCCAGTCGTGCCGCAGGCCAGCACTCGACTTCGACTTTGCACTGGCTGGCGAATTGCAGGGCTTCCAGCAGCAGCGGATCGGGCGTCTCGGCCACTGCGACGCGCAGTGATGTCGCGTCATGCTGAAGCATCACAGCCTGGTAACGTGCACATAATATCTGTAGTGGGGTGTTGGGCTGTGGCATCAGCGCGTGTCCTTATCGGTGAAGCGGAACTGTTCAAGGCAACTGTCACGCAGGCTGGCATTGGTACTGGTGCAACTGCGTTGCCAGTCCAGAGTGCCTTCCGTGGTGTTCCATATTGGTGTCATTTCCACACTCAACTCGGTAAGACTCTCCTGACCCGTTAAGGTGATTGCGCCATTCACGACGCTGAGCGAGGCCACATAGCGCGAACCTTTGGCAGCAGGAATCCCGCCCGTACCCGCCTGGCATTGAGTGGGGCCGCCACGTTCAATTGCGCAGAGTTCCACGGCGGTTTTATAAGGCACCATGGTTTGCAGCATGTCAGTCAGCGCGGCGCGTTGTAGATAATTTTGGTAGCTAGGCAGGCCAATAGCACTAAGAATGGCCACAATGCCAATCACTATCATCAATTCGATGAGGGTAAAACCTTGTTGTCTATCCATTATTCAGCTCCTGGTTGTGGAGCGGCTAAGGTAGAAAACGGCGTCAGAAAGCGATAGTGAGACTGTTTAACGCTGGAAGGCAGGATGTAATGAATCGCAGCGTTTGCAGAAGAAGTAACAGTAAACGGGAAGATAACTCACAAACCGCCGCGCAGAGGCGGCGGTAAGAGGAGGGAAATTAGTGTTCTCGAAAACGCATGGAGAGATCCATAGCGCGCACATGCTTGGTCAAAGCGCCCACCGAAACGAAGTCGACGCCCGTTTTAGCTATCTGCGGCAGTGTTGCTTCCGTGACGTTACCGGAAACTTCCAGCAGGGCACGTTTGTCGGTGAGAAGGACGGCTTCATGCATCATCTCGAAGCTAAAGTTATCCAGCATGATAATGTCGGCACCGGCATCAATCGCATCCTGCAGTTCTTGCAGGCTCTCTACCTCAACTTCAACCGGCACATCGGGATCCAGCCACAGCGCTTTCTCAACGGCTTTGCGAACCGAACCGCTGGCGATAATATGGTTTTCTTTGATCAGGAAGGCATCGGAAAGACCTAGCCGATGGTTACTGCCGCCGCCGCACAATACGGCATATTTCAGCGCTGTACGCAGGCCTGGCAAGGTTTTGCGTGTATCCAGCAATTGCGTTTCGCTGCCATCGAGCAACTCGACATAATGACTGACTTCTGTGGCTACGCCGGAAAGCGTTTGTACGAAGTTCAGTGCGGTCCGCTCAGCGGTTAAGAGCAGACGAGCCGGGCCTTTTAATTCGAACAGCAGCTGATCAGCCACCACGGGCTGGCCGTCTTCAACATGCCAGATAATCGCGACTTTGTTACCCAGTTGGATGAACACTTCTTGTACCCAGCGTTTACCACAAAAAACACCGGGTTCACGCGTGATGATCTGTGCTTCGGCCTGTTTATCTTCCGGCAAGAGTAGGGCGGTGATGTCACGGTTAGCATCCACCTCACCACCTAAATCCTCCTGAAGTGCGCGCGCAACGGCTTCGGGGATGTCCTGTTCAATACGCTTAATCAGTTCCTGACGACGATGATCGGGATCGTAACGACGCGATGCCATGCTTATGCCACTCCATTAATCGGATTTAACTGCGCTCACCTTAGCCTGATTTATGGCCTAATGCCAGTCGTGATAGCTGAAATGTTTAGTATCCTTAACACCTGTCGCCGTTCGCATTAAGTCACAAGCCGAAAAGGGGAAACATGTTATTCTCAGCCTGATTTTGCCTGGGATTTAGAGCATGAAACTGGAAGATGGCTGGATCACCAGCGCGCGCAAAGTGCCCTCGCCGCACTTTAATCAACGACCGGAAAATGAAATTCCCTCGTTGCTGATTATTCATAACATCAGTTTGCCTCCGGGTGAATTTGGCGGCCCGTGGATTGATCAATTGTTTACCGGGACCTTGCCGCCGGATGCCCACCCCTATTTTGCCGATATCGCGCAGCTGCGCGTGGCGGCACACTGCCTGATTCGTCGTGATGGTGAGTTGGTGCAGTATGTTTCGTTTGATCAGCGTGCATGGCATGCCGGTGTGTCGCAATTTGCCGGGCGAGAAAACTGTAATGATTTCTCGATGGGCATTGAGCTGGAAGGCACGGATACGTTGCCGTACACCGACGCGCAGTATAAGACCTTAAAAAAGGTCACGGCCTTGTTGCTTAAGCACTATCCGCTGACGCTGGAACGCATCACCGGACACAGCGATATCGCGCCACAGCGCAAAACCGATCCAGGCCCCGCATTTGACTGGATACGCTATAAAGAGTCTATCAGGCAGGAGAATCCCTGAAACAGCAGGAGCAGGTATGACGTTGTTTAGCTTGTTATTAGTGTTAGGTTGGGAACGCCTGTTTAAATTGGGTGAGCATTGGCAACTGGATCATCGTCTGGAGCCGCTGTTTCGCGGACGCCAGCGATTTTCACTGCTGCGCACGTTAGTGATGACCCTCATCGCGATGCTGATTGTCTGGCTGCTGGTGTGGAGCCTGAAAGGCATTCTGTTTGGCGTGGCACAACTGGCATTCTGGATTGTGGTGGGCTTGTTGTGTATCGGCGCAGGTTCTGTGCGTCTGCACTATCATCGCTACCTGAAAGCCGCCAGCCACGATGATGAAGCGGCGCATCAGGCCATGGCAGCGGAACTGACACTGATTCATGGTGTGCCCGTTGAGTGCAGTGAGCGTGAGTTTTTGCGTGAGCTACAAAATGCGCTGATTTGGATTAACTTCCGCTTTTACCTCGCGCCACTGTTTTGGTTTGTGGTGGGAGGGCCTTATGGCCCTGTGCTGCTGGTGGGTTATGCCTTCCTGCGCGCCTGGCAGAGTTGGCTGGCAAAACACCATTCTCCACTGGAGCGCGCGCAGTCAGGTGTAGACAGCATACTGCACGTGCTGGACTGGATACCGGTGCGTCTGGCAGGTGTGGCTTATGCGCTGTTAGGCCATGGTGAGCGGGCATTGCCTGCGTGGTTTGCCTCGCTAAGCGATCGGCATCGTTCGCAATATCAGGTGCTGACCAGTCTGGCGCAGTTCTCGCTGGCGCGCGATCCGCATATGGATAAAGTGGAAACGCCACGGGTGGCCGTGGCGCTGGCGAAGCGGATATCGTTAGTGCTGGTGGTCGTGGTCGCGCTGCTGACCATTTACGGCACGCTGGTGTGATCGGCTGGCGGTACACCGAAATCCGGTGTGCCGTCTTCACGCCATTCGATGTACTTCAGTCGTGTATGACGGTTCGGATCCCATAACGGATCGCCTTCAATTTCAGTGTAATTCCGTGCGTGATACACCAGCACATCCCTGCCTTTTTCGTCCCGCGTAAAGCTGTTATGCCCCGGCCCAAACTGTTGATTTTCCCAACTGGTGGTGAAGACTGGACGCGCAGATTTCTGCCAGGCAGTGCTGTCGAGGGGATCGGCCATCACGTCGATGCTGAGTATTCCCAGACAGTAATTCTCATCAGTTGCGCTGGCGGAATAGGTGACAAACAGCCGATCGCCGTGCTGAATAACCGCTGGGCCCTCATTGACGCTAAAGCCTGCGCACTCCCACTCATACTCCGGCCGGCTGAGCATCACCGGTGCGCTTTTCAGCGTCCAGGGATTCAGCAATTCCGCGAGATAGAGATTGGAATTGCCCGGAATAGCGGGATCCTTCTGTGCCCACAGATACCAGTTTTTGCCCTGATGCACGAAATGCGTCGCATCGAGCGAGAAAGAGTCGATTGGGGTAAACACACGGCGAACAGGTTGCCAGTGGCCGGAAAGCGGATCGTTGTCATCACATACCAGCGCATACATGCGATGCTGAAACAGACCATCTTTGATGTCGCGCGTTGGGGCAGCAGCAAAGTAAATCACCCATTGCCCATTGATATGATGCAGTTCGGGTGCCCAAATCAACGCACTGAACGGTCCGGTATCGGGTTTACGCCACACCGTCACCGCTTCGGCCTCAATCAGGCCGTTCAGCGTGTCAGCGTGACGAATTTCGAGTCGGTCATACTCTGGCACCGATGCCACGAAGTAGTAGCCTTCGCCATGACGCAGGATAAATGGATCGGCGCGTTGGGTAATAAAGGGATTTGGCCAGCTCATTTGATCTCTCCAGGTTGCGGGGTGACAGTCAGTGAGGCAGGGGATAATTCACGTGCGTTGGCACGGCGTAGCGCAAGATCATCCTGAATGATGCGCATGAGTTTGCGATCCACCTTCAGCAAGCGCACCACACCGGCGGTGATCAGATAGCCGACACCGGGAATCACGGTAAACAGCAGCATGATGCCGTTGATGGCCGAAGGCTGTTGCTGTTGAGCGCTTGCGTCATACCCATAGATAAAGAGCAGGAAACCGACCATCGCGCCAGCCACAGCCAGGCCGACTTTCAGGAAGAACAGATTGCCGGAAAAGCTCATGCCGGTGATACGTTTCCCCGTTTTCCATTCGCCATAATCATCGACATCCGCCATCAGCGACCAATGCAGTGGCGACGGGATTTGATGCAGGATATTAAGCAGGAAGTAAGCGACAACCACTGCCACAGTCGCGTGAGGATCAATCCAATAGAAACCGCAGGAGAAGAGTGCCAGCGCGATATTGGTCCAGAAAAACACCTTCAGCTTGCACCAGCGGTCGGTGAGGATTTTTGCCAGCGTACTGCCGAACATCATGCCAATCACACCCAGGCTAATAAACAGCGTGGCAAAATGCGTGGATTGCCCCATCACCCAGGTAACGTAATACATGGTGGCGGCCATGCGGATAAAGCCGGGACAAACATTGCAGAAGGTGAGGAGGAGAATGCGCACCCATTGATCGTTCTTCCAGACGTCACGCAGGTCTTTCTTCAAATCATCATTACTGGGCGCGGCTGGACGAATCCGTTCGCGTACCGTGGCAAAACAGAACAGGAACATCACCAGACCTATCAGCGCCAGCACGCTCATCGCCATCTGATACCCGCGCGCTTTATTGTCACCGCCAAACCACTCGGCCATCGGTAGCAGTGATAGCGAGAGAATCAGTGTCGCCACGCCAACCATCACAAAGCGGTAAGATTGGCAGGAGACGCGTTCACCGGGATCGTTGGTAATCACACCGCCCAACGAGCAGTAAGGAATATTGATAGCGGTGTAGGTGAGCGACATCAGGAAGTAGGTGACAAAGGCCCAGATAACTTTGTTGTCATAACTCCAGTCTGGGGTGGTGAACATCAACACGCTGAACAGCACATAGGGTACGGAAACCCAAAGTAGCCACGGGCGGAATCGTCCCCAGCGGCTTTGAGTACGATCGGCGATGGCGCCCATAATCGGATCGGTGACCGCATCCAGCACGCGAACAGAAAGTAGCAGTGTACCGACCAGCGCAGGCGCAAGGCCAAACACATCGGTGTAAAAATAGTTAAGGAAAAGCATGATCGCGCCGCCGATCATATTACATCCGGCATCGCCCATGCCGTATCCCAGTTTCTCTCTGAATGAGAGTGCTGCGCCTTTCATTGTTCGTCTCCAGCGACAAGGTGAGACGAAATTATCAGCGTTAAATCAGTAACCTGCTGGGGAACAATTGGTCACGTAGATGGACAAAACAGGTGGGCGCAGAAAAGTGTGAGGCAGATCAGAAGTGTTGCCCGGCGACGGCGCGCCGGGCAAGGGCATACATTAGGCTTTTTGCACTTTATTTTTGATGGTGTAACCCACTGCCAGGATAATGATCCAGACAGGAATCAGCCACACAGAAATCGCCATACCTGGTGTGATCGCCATGATCACCAGTACTGCCGCCATGAAGGCCAGGCAGAGCCAGTTACCAAATGGATAGAGCACCGCTTTAAAGCGCGTAGTCACACCCTGCTGGTCTTTCTTCTTGCGGAATTTCATGTGTGCCAGGCTGATCATCGCCCAGTTGATCACCAGCGCAGAAACCACCAGTGACATCAGCAGGCCAAACGCTTCACCCGGCATCAGGTAGTTGATCAGGACGCACAGCGCTGTGGCGACTGCAGACACCAGAATCGTAGCAACTGGCACGCCGCGTTTATCAACTTTGAGCAGCGCTTTTGGCGCATTGCCCTGCTGCGCTAAGCCGAACAGCATACGGCTGTTGCAATACACGCAACTGTTATAGACCGACAGCGCGGCTGTCAGGATCACCACGTTCAGGGCATTCGCCACCAGTGCATCACCCAATTCATGGAAGATTAGCACGAACGGGCTGGTCTCTTCGGTGACGCGCGTCCATGGCATCAATGACAGCAACACTGCCAGTGAACCAATATAGAAAATCAGGATACGCCACAGTACCTGGTTAGTGGCTTTCGGGATGCTCTCTTGCGGATTGTCAGCCTCAGCCGCCGTGATACCTACCAGCTCAAGACCGCCAAACGAGAACATAATGATCGCCATCATCATCACCAGGCCGGTCATACCGTGTGGCAGGAAACCACCCTGGCTCCATAGGTTGGTTACACTGGCCTGCGGGCCGGCGTTGCCGCTGAACAGCAGCCAGCCGCCAAACAGGATCATGCCGATAACCGCGAAAACCTTGATGATCGCGAACCAGAACTCCATTTCCCCGAACACTTTAACGTTGGTCAGGTTGATGGCGTTAATGACGACGAAGAAGATCGCCGCACTGGCCCAGGTAGGGAATTCGGGATACCAGAATTGGATGTATTTACCGACGGCACTCAGTTCGGCCATCGCGACCAAAACGTACAGCACCCAGTAGTTCCAGCCTGAGGCAAAACCGGCAAAGTTGCCCCAGTATTTGTAAGCGAAGTGGCTGAAGCTGCCGGCGACCGGCTCTTCCACTACCATTTCACCTAACTGGCGCATAATCAGAAAGGCAATAAATCCTGCAATTGCATAACCGAGAATCACGGCCGGGCCGGCCGATTTAATCACTGATGCGCTGCCCAGAAACAGGCCAGTACCCACGGCACCGCCCAGCGCAATCAGCTGAATATGGCGATTTTTCAGGCCGCGGTGCAGCGATTCGCCATGCTGTTGTTCCATACAAACCTCGTGATGTTGTTATTGTGCACCTGCAGTGCGCGCACTGTAAGGCTGTTTTACGCAATGTATTCTTTTCTTTACGGTATTTGGCGTGCTGTGTGCATGCTGAAACTACCATGGCGACCAGAATAGTGATAAGCGCGCCGCTTTGCACCTGCTTTTGCTTTTTGTGCTGAGAGATGGCTGAAAAAGCAGCACTATCCACTAGGTATCGCTCGCGCTATTTCTGACATGAAAAATCAATAAACACGAATAGCTTTCCCTTATGGTTGCCTGTCAGGCTTAGGGCTAACTCAGTGTAAGGTTTGGTAAAAGTGAAATCTGTTAACAATTCACTTACGTAGCAAATATATGCCTTTATTACGGTAAGTTAGCGCGCTGTAACAGCGATATACCCCGGAAGTGTGATGCCTGCCATATAGACACAAGGTGAATACTTTGTTACTTTACGGGCACCATTTTTCAATTGGTATTACCAATTTACTCCGGACGTTTTCACAATAAGAAGGGAAGATGGCTTACAGTAAAATTCGCCAACCCAAGCTCTCCGATGCGATCGAGCAACAGTTGGAGTCTCTCATTATGGAAGGGACGCTCCAGCCAGGTGAAAAGCTTCTCCCCGAGCGCGAACTGGCGAAACAGTTTGATGTCTCACGTCCATCCCTGCGCGAAGCGATTCAGAGCCTGGAAGCCAAAGGCCTGCTGCTACGCCGTCAGGGCGGTGGTACCTTCGTGCAAACAAATCTCTGGCAAAGCATGAGCGATCCCTTAGTCAGCCTGCTTGCCGAACATCCAGAATCCCAGTTTGACCTGCTGGAAACCCGTCACGCACTGGAAGGTGTTGCTGCCTATTATGCGGCGCTGCGTGGCACGGATGAAGACTTGCAGCGTATCCGCGACTGCCATGTTCACATCCAACAGGCGCAGGACAGCGGCGATCTGGATGCCGAAGCAGATGCAGTGATGAAGTATCAGATCGCTGTCACAGAAGCCGCCCATAATGTGGTGCTTTTACATTTGCTGCGTTCCATGGGCCCTATGCTGGAACAAAACGTCCGTCAGAATTTCGAATTGCTTTACGCTCGCCGGGAAATGCTGGCGAAAGTGAGCGGTCACCGCGCCAGTATCTTTGAGGCGATTGTGGCTCGTGAGCCAGAACAAGCACGCGAGGCATCCCATCGTCACCTGGCGTTTATTGAGGAAATCTTGCTGGATAGAAGTCGGGAGCAGAGCCGTCGTGAACGCTCCCTGCGTCGTTTACAGCAACGTAAGGAATAACGCACGGCAACGAACGTGCGGACATAAACGACGGGCCTGTCTTACTTGTGCTGTGAACCAGAAGCAAAGCACAAGCAGACAGGCTCCTGATAATTCAACGTATTAGACACAGATAAGGAACACACCCCATGTCAGAACGTTTACAGAATGACGTGGATCCGATCGAAACTCGTGACTGGCTACAGGCGATCGAATCGGTCATCCGTGAAGAAGGTGTTGAGCGCGCGCAGTATCTGCTTGATCAGGTATTGAACGCAGCACGCAAAGGTGGCGTGAAAGTGGCTGGCGGTGCGTCGGCTATCAGTAACTACATCAACTCTATTGCTGTTGAAGATGAACCGGACTATCCGGGCAACACCTCTCTTGAACGTCGTATCCGTTCCGCAATTCGCTGGAACGCCATTATGTCGGTCCTGCGTGCATCGAAGAAAGATCTGGAGCTGGGTGGTCACCTCTCATCTTTCCAGTCTTCTGCCACCATTTATGAAGTGTGCTTCAACCACTTCTTCCGTGCGCGCAGTGATAAAGACGGCGGCGATCTGGTTTACTTCCAGGGCCATATCTCTCCAGGCATCTACTCACGTGCTTTCCTTGAAGGCCGTCTGACCGAAGAGCAGATGAACAACTTCCGTCAGGAAGTGCACGGTAAAGGTCTCTCGTCTTACCCGCACCCGAAACTGATGCCTGACTTCTGGCAGTTCCCAACCGTTTCTATGGGGCTGGGTCCACTGAACGCGATCTATCAGGCGAAGTTCCTGAAATACCTGGAACACCGCGGCCTGAAAGACACCTCAAACCAGACCGTTTACGCCTTCCTCGGTGATGGCGAGATGGATGAGCCAGAATCTAAAGGTGCGATCACCATCGCCACCCGTGAGAAGCTGGACAACCTGGTGTTCATCATTAACTGTAACCTGCAGCGCCTTGATGGCCCGGTTACCGGTAATGGCAAAATCATCAACGAGCTGGAAGGCATCTTTGCCGGTGCTGGCTGGAACGTGATCAAAGTGATCTGGGGCGCGCGTTGGGATGAACTGCTGAAGCAGGACACCAGCGGTAAGCTGATCCAACTGATGAACGAAACCGTTGATGGCGACTACCAAACCTTCAAATCCCGTGATGGCGCTTACGTGCGTGAGCACTTCTTCGGTAAATACCCGGAGACCGCAGCACTGGTGAAAGACTGGTCAGACGAAGAGATCTTCGCCCTGAACCGTGGTGGTCACGATCCGAAGAAAATCTACGCGGCACTGAAAAAAGCGCAGGACACCAAAGGTCAGCCGACCCTGATCCTGGCACATACCATCAAAGGTTATGGTATGGGTGACACTGCGGAAGGTAAAAACATCGCGCACCAGGTGAAGAAGATGAACATGGATGGCGTTCGCTACATCCGTGATCGCTTCAACGTGCCAGTGGCTGACGATCAGATCGAAAGCCTGCCGTATGTGACCTTCGAGAAAGGTTCTGACGAATATAACTACCTGCACGGTCAGCGTGAGAAGCTGGGTGGCTACCTGCCAACCCGTCAGGCAGAGTTCAGCGAGAAGCTGGAAATGCCAACGCTGGAAGAGTTCAAACCGTTGCTGGAAGAGCAGAACAAAGAGATCTCGACCACCATCGCGTTTGTACGTGCCCTGAACGTGATGCTGAAGAACAAGTCGATCAAAGATCGTCTGGTGCCAATCCTTGCGGATGAAGCGCGTACCTTCGGTATGGAAGGTCTGTTCCGTCAGATCGGTATTTACAGCCCGAACGGCCAGCAATACACCCCGCAGGACCGTGAGCAGGTTGCTTACTATAAAGAAGACGAGAAAGGCCAGATTCTGCAGGAAGGGATCAACGAGCTGGGCGCAGGTTCATCCTGGCTGGCGGCGGCGACCTCTTACAGCACCAACAACCTGCCGATGATTCCGTTCTACATCTATTACTCAATGTTCGGTTTCCAGCGTATCGGCGATCTGATGTGGCTGGCGGGCGACCAACAGGCGCGCGGCTTCCTGGTCGGCGGTACCTCAGGTCGTACGACGCTGAACGGTGAAGGTCTGCAGCACGAAGATGGCCATAGCCACATTCAGTCGCTGACTATCCCGAACTGTATCTCTTACGATCCGTCTTACGCGTACGAAGTTGCAGTCATCATGCAAGATGGTCTGGTGCGTATGTACGGCGAAGCGCAGGAAAACATCTACTACTACATCACCACGCTGAACGAAAACTACCACATGCCTGCGATGCCGCAGGGTGCGGAAGAGGGTATCCGTAAGGGTATCTACAAGCTGGAAACTGTAGACGGTAGCAAAGGCAAAGTGCAGCTGCTGGGTTCAGGTTCTATCCTGCGCCACGTGCGCGAAGCCGCACAGATCCTGGCGAAAGACTACGGCATCGGTTCTGACGTTTACAGCGTCACCTCGTTCACTGAACTGGCGCGTGATGGCCAGGATTGTGAGCGCTGGAACATGCTGCACCCAACT
Source organism: Pantoea sp. BL1 (assembly GCF_000963985.1). Taxonomy (NCBI): domain Bacteria; kingdom Pseudomonadati; phylum Pseudomonadota; class Gammaproteobacteria; order Enterobacterales; family Erwiniaceae; genus Pantoea; species Pantoea sp. BL1. Next base: position 34,759 of record NZ_JZRH01000016.1, read on the forward strand.
GAAGCGCCTCGCGTGCCGTACATCGCTCAGGTAATGAACGAAGCGCCAGCTGTTGCCTCAACGGACTACATGAAGCTGTTCGCAGAACAGGTTCGCAGCTACGTACCTTCAAGCGATTATCGCGTACTGGGTACCGATGGCTTCGGTCGTTCAGACAGCCGCGAAAACCTGCGTCACCACTTCGAAGTGGATGCATCGTATGTTGTGGTTGCAGCGCTGGGTGAGCTGGCTAAACGCGGCGAAATCGATAAGAAAGTGGTGGCAGAAGCGATCACCAAATTCAGCATCGATGCCGATAAAGTTAACCCGCGTCTGGCTTAAGAGGTAAGAGAGTAATGGCTATCGAAATTAACGTACCGGATATCGGGTCAGACGAAGTTGAAGTCACCGAAATCCTGGTGAAGGTGGGCGACAAAGTTGAAGCTGAACAGTCGCTGATCACCGTGGAAGGCGATAAAGCCTCAATGGAAGTGCCTTCGCCACAAGCGGGCGTCGTCAAAGAGATCAAGATCGCGACCGGTGACAAAGTGAATACCGGTTCACTGATCATGATCTTCGACGCTGAAGGCGCGGCCGCTGCCCCTGCAGCAGAAGAGAAAAAAGCCGAAGCCGCTCCGGCGCCTGCTGCTGCGGCAGTAAGCAAAGAAGTGAACGTGCCTGATATCGGCGGTGATGAAGTTGAAGTCACCGAGATTCTGGTGAAAGTCGGCGATAAAGTTGAAGCTGAACAATCTCTGCTTACCGTTGAAGGCGATAAGGCTTCAATGGAAGTGCCAGCACCGTTCGCGGGCGTGGTGAAAGAGATCAAAATCGCTACTGGCGATAAAGTGAATACCGGCTCGCTGATCATGATCTTCGAAGCCGAAGGTGCTGCACCGGCTGCGGCCCCAGCCGCGAAGCAGGAAGCGGCTCCCGCTGCGGCCCCGGCTGCTGCGGGTGGCGCGAAAGACGTCAACGTGCCAGACATTGGCGGCGATGAAGTTGAAGTCACCGAAGTGCTGGTCAAAGTGGGCGACAAAGTCACCGCTGAGCAGTCACTGATCGTGGTTGAAGGCGACAAAGCGTCAATGGAAGTGCCTGCGCCATTCGCCGGTACCGTGAAAGAGCTGAAAGTGTCTACCGGCGATAAAGTCAGCACCGGTTCACTGATCATGGTGTTTGAAGTAGAAGGCGCTGCGCCTGCTACTGCGGCACCTGCGGCGAAACAGGAAGCGGCTCCAGCGCCGGCGGCAGCGAAACCTGCCGCTGCACCAGCAGCAAAAGCTGACGCGAAAGGTGAGTTTGCTGAGAACGACGCTTACGTTCACGCGACCCCGGTGATCCGTCGCCTGGCGCGTGAGTTCGGTGTGAATCTGGCGAAAGTCAAAGGCACTGGCCGTAAAGGTCGCATCCTGAAAGAAGACGTGCAGTCTTACGTGAAAGATGCGGTGAAACGTGCGGAAGCCGCTCCGGCTGCTGCAGCGAGCGGCGGAAGCCTGCCGGGTCTGCTGCCTTGGCCGAAAGTGGACTTCAGCAAGTTTGGTGAAGTCGAAGAAGTGGAACTGGGTCGCATCCAGAAAATCTCGGGCGCTAACCTGAGCCGTAACTGGGTGGTTATCCCACACGTTACGCACTTCGATAAAACCGATATCACCGATCTGGAAGCGTTCCGTAAGCAGCAAAACGCCGAAGCGGAAAAACGTAAGCTGGATGTGAAGTTCACCCCTGTGGTGTTCATCATGAAAGCCGTTGCCGCTGCGCTGGAACAGATGCCGCGTTTCAACAGTTCACTGTCTGAAGATGCACAACGACTGACGCTGAAGAAATACATCAACATCGGTGTGGCGGTTGATACGCCAAACGGTCTGGTGGTTCCAGTGTTCAAAGATGTGAACAAGAAAGGCATCACTGAACTGTCACGTGAGCTGATGGCGATTTCTAAGAAAGCGCGTGATGGCAAGCTGACCGCTGGCGATATGCAGGGCGGTTGCTTCACCATCTCCAGCCTTGGTGGCCTGGGCACCACGCACTTCGCACCTATCGTGAATGCGCCAGAAGTGGCGATCCTCGGTGTGTCTAAGTCTGCGATGGAGCCGGTGTGGAACGGTAAAGAGTTTGAACCGCGTCTGATGATGCCAATCTCACTCTCCTTCGACCACCGCGTGATCGACGGTGCTGATGGTGCGCGCTTTATCACCATCATCAACAACACACTGTCCGACATTCGCCGTCTGGTGATGTGAAGTTAACCAAGGCCGGCAAATGCCGGCCTTGTTGTAAGCATTCGGAGTTGCCGCGGTTGGCAGTTTATTAACAATTCTGTAAACTCTTGCGGTGAAATGTCCCGGTGGATTTAGGGCATGCAGAGCCTGGGATAGGCTCTACGTCTGGCCGCCGGCAATCTAATAAGAGGTCATGATGAGTACAGAGATTAAAACTCAAGTCGTGGTACTTGGGGCAGGTCCTGCAGGTTACTCTGCAGCCTTCCGTTGCGCTGATTTAGGTCTGGAAACCGTAATCGTTGAGCGTTACAGCACCCTCGGTGGTGTTTGTCTGAACGTGGGCTGTATCCCGTCAAAAGCGCTGCTTCATGTTGCGAAAGTGATCGAAGAAGCCAAAGCACTGGAAGAGCACGGCATCGTGTTTGGCCAGCCGCAAACTGACATCAACAAGATTCGTACCTGGAAAGAGAAGGTCATCACTCAACTGACTGGCGGTCTGGCCGGTATGGCGAAAGGCCGTAAAGTGAAAGTGGTTACCGGTCTGGGTAAATTTACCGGCGCGAACACCCTGGTGGTGGAAGGTGAGGGTGGCGCAACCACCATCAACTTCGATAACGCGATCATCGCTGCCGGCTCTCGCCCAATCGAACTGCCTTTCATTCCACACAACGATCCACGCGTGTGGGACTCTACAGACGCGCTGGAACTGAAAGAAGTGCCTAAGCGTTTGCTGGTTATGGGCGGCGGCATCATCGGTCTGGAAATGGCCACCGTGTATAACGCGCTGGGTTCAGAGATCGACGTGGTTGAGATGTTCGACCAGGTTATCCCTGCTGCTGATAAAGACGTGGTGAAAGTCTTCACCAAACGCATCAGCAAGAAATTCAACCTGATGCTGGAAACCAAAGTGACCGCTGTTGAAGCGAAAGACGATGGTATCTACGTATCAATGGAAGGTAAAAAAGCCCCGGCTGAAGCACAGCGTTATGACGCAGTGCTGGTAGCAATCGGCCGTGTGCCAAATGGCAAAGGTCTGGATGCGGGCAAAGCGGGCGTGGAAGTGGACGACCGTGGTTTCATCCGCGTCGACAAGCAACTGCGTACCAATGTGCCGCACATCTTCGCTATCGGCGATATCGTCGGTCAGCCAATGCTGGCGCACAAAGGTGTGCATGAAGGCCATGTGGCGGCAGAAGTGATTTCTGGTCTGAAGCACTACTTCGACCCGAAAGTGATCCCTTCTATTGCCTATACCGAGCCAGAAGTTGCCTGGGTTGGTCTGACCGAGAAAGAAGCCAAAGAGAAAGGCATCAGCTATGAAGTTTCCACCTTCCCGTGGGCCGCTTCTGGTCGTGCAATCGCTTCTGACTGCGCAGACGGCATGACTAAACTGATCTTCGACAAAGAGACTCACCGTGTGATCGGTGGTGCGATTGTCGGTACCAACGGCGGCGAGCTGCTGGGTGAAATCGGTCTGGCGATCGAGATGGGCTGTGATGCAGAAGACATCGCACTGACCATTCACGCGCACCCAACCTTGCATGAGTCAGTGGGTCTGGCGGCTGAAGTGTTTGAAGGTAGCATCACTGACCTGCCAAACCCGAAAGCGAAAAAGAAATAATTTTTCGTGCTAAATAAAGAAACGGCTCCTTAATGGAGCCGTTTTTTATTACGGGTTCTATTTAATTAAAACGATAAATAAGGCGCTGGAGCTAACGCATAAGCCCTGCCGGAAATAGCAGGGGCGACCCCCTGCTATTGAAGTTTTACTGCTTAACTTCGTAAGCCATTACCGCAGATAATTCAGCAGCGAATATCTTAAATCGTAACTCACAAAGTGTATTACGATTCACCAGGCACAACACTAATAACATGAGCCCGCCGATAATCAGCTTGCTGAATGATAACTTCATAATCACTTACTCCTTGCATTAGCACGAGCAAGCAACTACCCTAACATTGCTTAGGTGTTTCGGGTAGTTGCCTGCTCGTGCGGTTGATGAAAATTGACCGCATGAGTTTCTCCTTCCACAACCCACCTCAATTGATAATGCTTGAGGCAGATTGCCTCAAGCGCCCGCAGGCAGTCTACGCGATTTCCTTTTTATTTCACGTTTAAATTATCTTTAATTTCAATTAAATTTATCGGTTTTATTATTCGCCTTTAGTTAAAGGTGTTAGGTGTTACCTTAATTTATTTTCAATATTTTTAATCCAGTCAATAAAATGCCTGAGCGGTGCGGAAAGGTATTTCCTGCTGGGATAATAGAGCCAGAATCCTTCCTCAACCTGGGTATAATTAGCCAGTATTTCAACTAATTCCCCTTTGGCTAAAGCCGTGTGGACGGCATCCTGATGCAAAAAGGCGATACCTAATCCGGCGCGAGCCGCTTGCAGAATGCGCTCGTTATTATCCAGCACCAGTGAGCCTTTTACCGCCACTTCCTGTTTGCGCCCATCCTGCCAAAATTCCCAACGATAACGACGTCCGCTGGGAAAGCGTCTTTCAATGCAGGGAAACTGCAATAACTCTGCCGGTAACTGCGGAACGCCATATTGCGCAAGAAAAGCCGGGCTGGCCACCGCCAGTGCCCGCATTGGCTTGCCAAAGGGCAGGGCGATCATATCCTGCGCTAGCACATCGCCATAGCGCACGCCCGCATCAAAACCGCTCTCAACGATATCGACCAGTGCGTCATTGCTGTCGATCTCTAGCGTAATCTCCGGGTAGCGTTGCACAAACGGCAGTATCAGGGACTGAAAAAACAGCGCCTCCGCGGAACGCGGCATGCTGATGCGCAACACACCACGAGGATCGCTACGCCAGTCATTCAGTTCATCCACCGCTTGTGAAAGATCGGCCAATGCAGGCTGGATGCGCAGCAAAAATCGCTCGCCGGCTTCAGTCAGTGCCACCTTGCGCGTGGTGCGATGTAACAGCCTTACTCCTAAACGCGCTTCAAAATTGCGCATGGCGTGGCTCAGGCTGGAGGGCGTCACGTTACGCTCCTCGGCGGCTTTGCGAAAACTCAGATGCTGCGCGATAGCGGCAAACATCTCCAGTTCCTGCATTGATGCACGGTAGTTTTTCATTGCTGAGTTCCATTCACTAAATCAACGAAAATCGCACAATTGTTGCTGCGATTGCTGAGGTTTATAACATTAACACCGTAAGCGAAGAGGATAAATCAATGCAACAGCGTCAATTAGGCAGTCAGGGATTACAGGTTTCAGCGTTAGGATTAGGCTGCATGGGCATGAGCTTTGCCTATGGTCAGAATGATGAGAAGCAGGCGTTGAATACGCTGGCACGCGCGTTTGATCTCGGTGTCAATTTCCTCGATACCGCTGAAGTTTATGGTCCCTTCACCAATGAAACGTTGCTGGCTAAAGCGATCAAAGGCCGCAGTGATATCAAGGTCGCCACCAAGTTTGGTTTCCGCATCACCGATCATGGTGAGGGCTGGGAGCGTATTACCGGTGCCAATAGCGAACCGGCGCATATCCGCCGCGCCGTGGAAGGTTCACTCCAGCGACTCGGTGTCGAAACCATTGAATTGCTGTATCAGCATCGTCTTGATCCGGCCGTGCCGATAGAGGATGTGGTAGGCGTGATGGCGGATCTGGTGCGTGAAGGGAAGGTGAAGTATCTCGGCTTATCCGAAGTTTCATCAGCCACTTTACGCCGCGCGCAGGCGGTGCATCCGATCTCCGCCCTGCAGAGTGAATACTCATTGTGGACGCGCGATCCAGAGCAAGAGCTTCTTGCGACCTGCCGTGAGCTGAATATCGGATTTGTCCCTTACAGTCCGTTAGGCCGAGGTTTCCTCACCGGCAAATTCCCGGCGGCGGCCACGCTGGCGGACGATGATTTTCGTCGCTCCCTGCCGCGTTTCCAGCAGGATGCACAGACGCATAACCAGAAGTTAGTGAATCAGCTCTCAGAGATGGCTGCAGGTTATGATGCGACGGCAGCACAACTGGCGCTGGCATGGGTGCTGGCGAAAGGTGAGGATATTGTGCCGATCCCTGGTGCCAGCAAAATCGCCAATCTCGAACAAAACTGTGCTGCGGCTGCTCTCACCATTCATTCGGCAGATATTCAGGCCCTGGATACGCTGTTCAATCCAGAAAACATTCAAGGTGAGCGCTACAACGAAAGCGAATTCACCCTGGTCGATCGCTAATTTTTAGCTCCTAAAACACAAAAAAGCAGGCTCAGGTGGCCTGCTTTTTTGTGTGACCGCGCTCAATCTCCAGATAAATCTGCTAAATAAAGCACGGATGTTGCTTTTTTGTAAACAGATTAACAATCAGCCGAAATGCTGCTATGCTGGCCGACGCGGAACCGGGCACCTCACCCTACTGTTTGACAGCTCAAGGGGTGTACCGGAAAGCTATACAATGAGAGCGAGGAGAACGTCGTGCTAGAAGAATACCGTAAGCACGTTGCCGAGCGTGCTGCCCAGGGAATCGTACCTAAGCCGTTAGATGCTTCCCAAATGGCCGCGCTGGTTGAACTGCTGAAAAACCCGCCAGCGGGTGAAGAAGAATTCCTGACCGATCTATTGGTCAACCGTGTACCCCCAGGTGTTGATGAAGCGGCTTATGTAAAAGCTGGTTTCCTGGCAGCTGTCACGAAGGGCGAAGCCCTCTCTCCTCTGGTTACTCGCGAAAAGGCAGTTGAACTGCTGGGCACCATGCAGGGTGGCTACAACATCCATGCCCTGATCGAAGCGCTTGACGATGAAGCACTGGCTCCGATTGCTGCTGAAGCCCTGTCCCACACGCTGCTGATGTTCGATAACTTCTACGATGTCGAAGAGAAAGCGAAAGCGGGTAACCCCCACGCGAAAAAAATTATCCAGTCCTGGGCCGATGCAGAGTGGTTCCTGAAGCGTCCTAAGCTGGCTGAAAAAATCACCACCACCGTGTTTAAAGTGACCGGCGAAACCAACACCGATGACCTCTCTCCGGCACCGGATGCATGGTCTCGCCCGGATATTCCACTGCACGCACTGGCGATGTTGAAAAACCCACGTGATGGTATCGAACCCGACGATGCCGGTAACATTGGGCCGATCAAACAGATCGAAGCACTGCAGAAAAAAGGCTTCCCACTGACCTACGTCGGTGATGTTGTGGGTACAGGTTCTTCCCGTAAATCCGCCACCAACTCGGTGTTGTGGTTCATGGGCGATGACATTCCGTACGTGCCAAATAAAAAGGGCGGCGGTCTTTGCCTCGGCGGTAAAATCGCACCGATCTTCTTCAACACCATGGAAGATGCGGGCGCACTGCCCATCGAAGTGGACGTTGATCGTCTAAACATGGGCGATGTGATTGACGTTTACCCATACAAAGGTGAAGTACGTAATCACGAAACCGACGAACTGCTGGCGACCTTCGAGCTGAAAACCGAAGTGCTGCTGGATGAAGTCCGTGCCGGTGGCCGTATTCCACTGATCATCGGTCGTGGCCTGACCACCAAAGCACGCGAAGCTCTCGGTCTGCCGCACAGCGATGTGTTTGTGCAGGCGAAAGACGTGGCTGCCAGCACCCGTGGTTACTCACTGGCGCAGAAAATGGTGGGCCGTGCTTGTGGCGTAGAAGGGATTCGTCCTGGCGCTTACTGCGAACCGAAGATGACGTCTGTGGGTTCTCAGGATACCACCGGTCCAATGACCCGTGATGAACTGAAAGACCTGGCGTGCCTGGGCTTCTCATCCGATTTGGTGATGCAGTCATTCTGTCACACCGCGGCCTATCCTAAACCGGTTGACGTGACCACGCACCACACCCTGCCAGACTTCATCATGAACCGTGGCGGTGTTTCACTGCGTCCGGGTGATGGCGTTATTCACAGCTGGCTGAACCGTATGCTGCTGCCAGATACCGTGGGTACCGGCGGCGATTCGCACACCCGTTTCCCAATCGGTATCTCCTTCCCGGCGGGTTCTGGTCTGGTGGCGTTTGCTGCTGCGACCGGCGTGATGCCACTGGATATGCCTGAGTCAGTGCTGGTGCGTTTCAAAGGCGAAATGCAGCCGGGCATCACCCTGCGCGATCTGGTTCACGCTATTCCGCTGTACGCGATCAAAGCGGGCCTGCTGACCGTTGAGAAGAAAGGGAAGAAAAACATCTTCTCTGGCCGCGTGCTGGAAATCGAAGGTCTGCCGAAACTGAAAGTTGAGCAGGCGTTTGAGCTGACCGATGCCTCTGCTGAGCGTTCTGCGGCGGGCTGTACCATCAAGCTGGATAAAGAGCCGATCATTGAGTATCTGAACTCAAACATCGTGCTGCTGAAGTGGATGATCTCCGAAGGTTACGGCGATCGTCGTACGCTGGAGCGCCGCGTTGAAGGCATGCAGAAATGGCTGGCGGATCCGCAACTGCTGGAAGGCGATGCGGATGCAGAGTATGCGGCAGTGATCGATATCGATCTCGCCGAAATCAAAGAGCCAATCCTGTGTGCGCCAAACGATCCGGATGATGCACGCTGGTTGTCTGATGTGCAGGGCGAGAAGATCGATGAAGTGTTCATCGGCTCTTGCATGACCAACATCGGTCACTTCCGTGCAGCCGGTAAACTGCTGGATGCGCACAAAGGCCAGCTGCCAACCCGTCTGTGGGTTGCGCCACCAACCAAGATGGATGCCGCACAGCTGACGGAAGAGGGCTACTACAGCGTCTTCGGTAAGAGCGGTGCGCGTATCGAGATCCCAGGCTGTTCACTCTGCATGGGTAACCAGGCGCGTGTGAAAGACGGTGCGACAGTGGTTTCCACGTCAACCCGTAACTTCCCGAACCGTCTGGGTACCGGCGCGAACGTGTTCCTGGCTTCGGCTGAGTTGGCTGCGGTGGCATCCCTGCTGGGTAAACTGCCAACGCCAGATGAGTATCAGCAGTTTATGGTTCAGGTTGATAAGACGGCGGCAGATACTTACCGCTATCTCAACTTTGACCAACTGGGTCAGTACACCGAGAAAGCTGACGGCGTGATCTTCCAGACCGCTGTTTAATCGGCGAGAAAAATGAGGAGGGGACGATGCGAATCGTCCCCTTTTTTATGCACTTTTTTCCTCAGGCATCACCTGGCATAATGCGAGCGCGATCCCACTTTATTCAGCGCGCTACGCACAAAATGCACCTAACCGGTGCTGCACGTCGCGCCATTAGCTACACGAGGCAAACCCATGGAGTATGAATTTCTGCGTGATTTGACCGGGCAGGTCAAAGTACGTATGTCGATGGACCACGAAGCGGTGGGGCACTGGTTCAATGAAGAGGTCAGCGATAATCTGGCCCTGCTGGATGAAGTGGAAGCGGCAGCGCGGGAAGTGAAGGGCACCATCAATCAGTGGCAGCGTGTCGGACATGAGTACACCATCTGGCTGGATGAAGAAGAGGTGATGATCCGTGCCAACCAGCTGGCGCTGGAAGATGATGGCATGGAAGAGGGCATGACCTATTACGACGAAGAGAGCCTGTCGTTTTGCGGTGTGGAAGATTTTCTGGCGGTGATTGCGGCTTATCGGCAGTTTCTCGCCGGTAAGTAAGTTGGATACACGTACATGTCGTAGTCAAAGTCTGTGACGCCAAGCTTTGCATTGTTTTCGTCGGGTGCGCATTTATGCGCACTTGGTAAATTGTGTTGCTGTTTTTTTGCTGCCGGGCTTGGTGCTCGATCCAGAAAATCCCCGCCCGTTCGCAAAGGAATCACGCATCCATGCTGATCGACCGCCACATCCATGTGGCGAACGCTTTGCTCTTCGGGCGAGGCTTCTCTGTCCTGTTGGATTGATCATCGCTTTATTTGGAGCGATCTGCCACAACTCTGCACACAACCTAAACCGTCGCCACCGGCGTGGCGGGCGAACCCACCGCGCCCGGTAAACGCAACGGTGGGGCGGTGAGCAGAAACGCATGGCGCTGGTGCTGCGCCAGCCAATCCGCCAGCGGACTGAGTAACATCAGCTCGCCGAGATACACCCCCAATCTGAACAGACATAAATCATGCAGCGGATGGGACGGATAAAAATCATCGTTCATTGGGCGTGCCGGTAAAATTTCCACCGCCGGATTATCGGCAATCAGCGCCACTACGCCGCTCTCGACGATCCAGTTGCGTAGCTGCTCATCACTGCCATCCAGACCCGCAAAGTGGCTGTTCAAAAACGTCATATCCGGCTCGCCCTGCATCGCCAGAATCGCTTCATCCATGCCGGTGCGGAAACACACCATGTCGCCCTGGCGCACCTCGATGCCATCTGCCTGGAGGATCTGCTGCAGATGCTGATAGCCAAAGGCAAACCGTTCAGTGCCGAAGTGACGTTTAATATCAATCATCACGGCGCGGCCTTGCATGCCGTGCTGCGCCACATTTTCGATGCCGAGTTTCTTCGCGCCCAAATGGCTGCCGTGATCGCAGCCGCAACCGCCGCGATAATCAGTTTCCCCAACGATATCCACATTGGCTTTATAGCCGTTGTAAAACACCATCTCTGGTTCGCCGTTGCCGTTGACGTCGAACCACTGCCCCATGTGTGCCAGGCTGTCCCACTGCGTCGAATATTGCAGTGCCAGCGTCACAGTATCATCACAGATCACATCGGTGAGCAGCGGGTTATCACGCGACAGCGGATAGGTCATATTGGCATGTTCGCCACGGCGTGTCGCATTGAGCTGAGGCGGCGGCCGACGTGGATTCATCGCCGTGCCGCCCGGTAGATCGAGCGGTAAACTCAGGCAGAAAGTTTGTCCGGTTTTTACCTCGGCTACGCCTTCCAGCACCTTTTGCGCGGTTAAAAGATTCAATCGACCGAGCTGATCGTCGGGACCAAAATCCCCCCAGGTCGCCTGTGCCGGGCGTTGCTTCCAGCGAGCATTCATACTTCTCTCCTTAAGTTGCCTTCCAGTGCTGCGGCAGATTCGGTGCCCATCGGCTGCACACGCGGCAGCCAGAAGGCGTAAATCAATGCCCCCACAACACCGATTACCCCGGCGATCTCCAGAGGGATAACAAAGGAGTGCGTGTATTGCATGATCACCCCGATCAGGATAGGCGAAATAATCCCGGCCAGATTGGCCGCCATGTTCTGGATACCGCCGATGGTGGCAACGTTAGCGCGGTTTGGCGCGACATCTGACGGCAGCGCCCACAGCGCGGCAGACGCAAAGGTGGCGGCGAAGTTGGCAAAGCAGAGTGCTGCCAGCGCCAGGCCAACAGTGGGGGAAAACGCCGCGAGACCGATGGTAGCGCTACCGAGCATGCCGCCGACCAGCGGGATCTTGCGCGCCACGCTCAGCGAGTAACCGCGACGCACCAGTGAATCGGACAGCAACCCGCCACACCAGCCGCCCACAATCGCCGCTAGTCCAGGCAGCATGCCGAGCAGGCCGAATTTCATCAGTGACAAGTGAAAGGTTTCCACCAGATAGGTTGGGAACCAGGTAAAGAAGAAGTAAGAAACGAAGTTAATGCAGATGAAGCCGGCCATCATCGCCTGTACGGCACGTTGGCCCAACAACTGGCGCACGCTCATTGGATCGCCGGTTTGTGGATCCTGGTTGGCCTCAATGAACTCCACTTCCTCACGCGTCACCGTTTTGTGATCGCGCGGATCGCGATACCACAAATACCACGCCAGCGCCCACACTACCGCCACCACGCCGGAGATGACGAAAGTCATACGCCAGCCGACCAGCGCAATCAGGAAGGAGATAATCGGAATCGCCAGCGTGCCGCCGATTTTACTGCCGTTGTTGAAAGTGGCCGCCGCGAAGCTGCGCTCCTGACGTGGGAACCAGCGTGTTACCGTTGAAGAACTGGCGGGATAACTGGGGGCTTCTACCGCGCCGAGCACAAAGCGGAAGCCCACCAGTGCGGCAATAGAACTGGCCAGGCCACAGGCGGCGGTGGCTAAACCCCAGCCAAGGCTGCTGACGGCAAAAGTGATGCGTGGACCGAGTTTATCGACCAGCCAGCCGCCGGGCAGCTGGAACAGTACATAGCTCCAGAAAAACGCCGAGAGCAATAAGCCGCTGTCTGTGGGCGAGAAGTGCAACTCCTGGCTCATAAACGGCATGGCGACACTCATGGCGGCGCGATCGATGTAGTTGATGGCGATGCCAACTGACAGCACCGTGAGAATGACGAAACGAAATTTCCCTTTCGCTTTACTTGCCTGAATTGCAGCAGGTGATCCATTGGAATTCAGCGACATGTCGCCTCCAATTGTTTTTTATTTTCTGTAGGGGAAACGCCGCATCAGGACGATGCGGCGAGTTTGGCACTTACGCGCCGCTTACCACGGAGTGTGGATGATGCGCCTGTTCCTCATCCACGATTGGTTCAACTTTACCCATCAGGAACAGGTAGTTAACAATACCGATAACCACTAATACAGCAGAGAACACCAGCGCCCAGGTGAAGTGGCCTGTCGCCCCGACGATAGCGCCGGTAATGATGGGACCCACGGCACCGCCCATGTTCGAAACGGTATTTTGCAGGCCCGCCACAATGGAGACGCTGTTCTGTGGTGCCACATCGCCTGGCAGCGCCCAGACCTGAGAAGCCGCAACGGTGGTACCCGATTTAGCGATACACAGCAGCAGCACGGTCATAAATACCGAGTCAGTGAACGGGGCAAAACCGATGCACAGTGCCATCAGCAGACCAATCGTCAGGAACAGCTTGCGCGTAGCGGTCAGCGACAGCACCTTGTTGTGCACCATGCGATCCGATGCCCAACCCGCCAGCACTTCAATCACCATGCCGCAAATCAACGGCAGTGCAGCGACCATCCCCATTTTGAGGAAATCCATGCCTTTATCTTTCACCAGGTAGGTCGGCAGCCAGGTGATAAAGAAGTATGAGGTGTAGTTGATGGTGAAGAAGCCAATGCACATTGCCCAGATATTGCGGTAGCGCAGCAACTTGTACCACTTCATCGGACGGACGCTTTTGTCGCCGTGTTTCTGCGCCTGACCATCACGGATAAAGCGCACTTCTTCATGGCTGATCGCTTTGTGATCTTCCGGGTTTTCCGAATAAATGAAGTACCAGGCAATGACCCAGAACACACCGAGTGAACCAATCACCAGGAAGGTGATGCGCCAGTCGAACATGGCGATCATAAACACGATCAGCGGCATGGCAACGGCACCGCCAAATTTCGATGCGCTGTCGAACAGGCCTGACACCGTGGCACGTTCGCGATCCGGGAACCAGCGCGCGGTGATACCCGCGTTGCTGGGGTACGCGGCGGCTTCACCGACGCCGAGCGCTAAACGCAGCGCCAGCAGTGATTTAAAGCCGGTTGCCAGGCCCATCGCCATGGTAGCAATTGACCACCAGGCTACCGCAATACCGAGACCTTTTTTCTGACCGAAGCGATCGGCGAACCAGCCCGCCGGGATCTGCAACAGCGCATAAGACCAGAAAAACGCTGCCATGATAAAGCCCATCATCTCGGGATTGATGTCGAGCTCTTTGATCAAATGCGGGGCAGCCGCAGAGAGTACGGTACGGTCAATATAGTTAATGGCGATTGCCAGCCACATCAGGCCAGCAATCCACCAGCGAATGCGGGTAGAGCGAGAGGTGTTGTTCATAATATTTTTTCACCTTCCCGGCGTCCTTCGTGCGATAGCGGCGATGACGGCCATCATTTATCCCACTCGTCGGGGGTAAATGACCTTATCACTGGCTACAGCATTCATGACTGGGGATTAAAATTTGGATTAAGTAGGGTTTTGAGAAAATTAATCCAGCCCGTTCATAACATTTGTCGGGCGCTCGCCCTGTTTAATGCACTGCACAATCTGCGCGACGCAGCGTTCACCAATCGCGCTGATGGCGCCGTCGGTGTAACCCGCGATATGCGAAGTGGGGATAAAGTTGCTGAGCGTGAACAGCGGATGTTCCGCCAGCGGTTCCTGCTCGAAGACATCGGCAGCGGCACCGGCGATGACGTTATCCAGCAGCGCCTGATACAAATCTTGTTCGTTGACGATGCCACCGCGAGAGGCATTGATCAGGAAAGCGCTCTTCTTCATGCGCTTGATACGCGCAGCATCGAACAGATTTTGGGTTTTATCGGTGAGCGGCTTGTGCAACGTGATGAAATCGCTGCTTTCGGTCAACTGATCGAGGCTGACGAATTCGATGCCATGTTCGGCGGCAAATTTTTCATCCGGATAAAAATCGAACGCAATCACGCGCATATTGAAGCCTTTGGCACGCAGCGCGACCTGTTTACCGATATTCCCGAGGCCGATAATACCCAGCGTTTTGCCATACACATCGGTGGCAAAGATGCGCGGCCAGTTGCCGGCACGGGTTTCAATGGCGGCCTGCGTGATCTGACGCGCGCTGTTGAGGATCAGGGCAAAGGCGAAATCGGCCACGGCATGTTTGTTGGCATCTGGCACATTGGTGACGTAAATGCCGCGTGCGCGGGTGGCATCCAGATTGATGTTGTCGACGCCGACGCCATGCTTACACACGATCTTCAGCTGAGGCGCTTGCGCCAGCAGTGCTTCGTTCACATCGGTGAAGGCAACGATCATCGCCACGGTCTCGGCCAGATGCGGTTCCAGCGCGCTGAGCGGTGCATCGGCGGGCAGCGTGATCAGCTCAAAACCATGCTGTTGCAGGGTGTTGATAGGTGCAGCGTCGTATTTGGCGAAAGACGGTGAAGTACAGATAACTTTCATAGCGTTTCCCAATCCTGGTGTTGGAGCGGGCAGCAAAGGCTGCCCAATCGGTCTTTACTGCAGATACTGATTCACGATCTGGCGGATCTTCTGCTCTTCTTCGGCAGAGAAGCTCACCGCATAGCGGCTGTTACCCACATCTGAACCCAGCAGTGAAACGGCTTTCTTCACGGTAGCGGGCGGGAAACCGACGCTGTAGAGATCGGTACGCAGGCCAGTAATGTTTTCCTGCGCCTGACGCGAGCCTTCAATATCACCCGCGTGGAAACGTGCCCAAATGGCGTTGATCTCTTTCGGTGCCACGTTGGCGAGACCCGAAATACAGGCGGTGCAGCCTTCTACAAAACCACGATGGATCAGCGAATCTGGACCGGTCAGCACGTTGAAGTTCTCCATGCCTTCCGCAGCCTTAAGGAAACCGCTCAGACTTTCATAGCTGCCCGCGCTGTCTTTAATGCCGATGATGTTGGGATGCGAAGCCAACGCACGCACGGTTTCCGGCTGCAAAGTGTTGCCGGTGCGCGCAGGGATGTTGTACAGATACAGCGGCACTTCAATCGCATCCGCTACCGCGCGGTAGTGCGCAATCAACTCTTCCTGCTTCAGCGGCACGAAATACGGGGTGATCACTGAAACCGCATCCACGCCCAGTTTGGCGACTTGCTTGCCGAGACGGATGGTTTCACGGGTGGAAATTTCACCGATGTGTGCCACCACTGGCGCCGCGCCGTTCACTTCGTCCACGCAGGTTTCAGTGACCGCTAATTTCTCCTGCTCGTTGAGCACAAAGAACTCACCGTTGGTGCCGCCGCAGAAGATGCCGTTGCCGGCGCTAAGCTGACGTTGTACCTGCAGGCGCTGAGCCGCGGGATTAAATGCACCTTCACTGTCAAAGGTGGTGACGATGGCGGTTAATACGCCCTGAATTTTCTTGCTCATGATGCCCTCATTAATCCTTAGTGATTCAAAGCCGGAAAGAGTGTCAGGTAGACGTTTCGTACGTCATCGGCGCTCACTTTCATCGGTACATTCTTCATCAGGCGCTGCACGTCGAGCGCGGCTTCAACCAGATACGGCAGATGATCCGGGCCGATGCCCAGTTCTTCGAGGCTGGCAGGCAGTTTGAGACGTTTCACCAGCGCGGCGAAATACTCCACCAGCGCGTGCGATTTCGCCTCTTCATCCAGTGAGGTATCGGCGTCCGGCAGCAGATCGTAGGCCTGCGCGAATTTGCTCACGGCAGCGGGGCGCACAAAGCGCATGCACGGTGCCAGCAAAATGGCGTTCGCCACACCGTGCGGCAGGTGATATTTGCCGCCCAGCGGATAGGACATCGCATGCACCAGATGGGTGCCTGCGTGGGCAATCGATGCGCCACCGTAATAAGAGGCCCACAGCATGTTGAGGCGCGCTTCGAGGTTGCCTGGTTCAGCAATCGTGGTTTCAAGGCTGGCAAACAGCTTTTTCATGCCGATCAGCGCATAGTTATCACTCACCGGATTGGACACGGTGGCGGTAAAGCACTCGATCAGATGACACAGTGCATCAATACCCGTCGAAGAGGCGATATGCGGCGGCATGCTGGTGGTCAGTTCGGGCACCAGTGCGACATAATCGGGCAGCATAATCGGAGTGATGATGCCGACTTTGGTCTCTTTCTCTGGGATCGCCAGGATCGCGTTCGGCGTGGCTTCGGAGCCCGTACCGGCAGTCGTCGGGATCAACAGTGACGTGGTGCGGGTCAGGGGTTTCTCACCGGCGAGCAGGGCATCCAGTATCGGCGCACCGTCAACGCACAGAATGGACAGCAGTTTGGCGACATCCAACACGCTGCCACCGCCCACGCCAATCACCAGATCAATGTCGGTTGAGGGTAACGCGGCCACAATGGCGGCGACATCGTGCTGGCTCGGCTCGGGTGGCACGCTGTTCACAATGCTCAAACTGCTGATCTGCTGCTTCAGCTGCGCGATCAGCGACTGAACCGCTGGAATGCCTTCGATATTTTTATCGGTTACCAGAAGCGCTTTTTCTTTACCCTGCAGCAAATAGCTGAGGTCATTAAGCGCCTGAAAGCCACTGATCACGGTGCTGTTGATATTCATTTCATACCCTTATCGCGGTTTTTTCGTACTAAATGATTAACTTTGCTCATTCAGTGCGGGTTCTGTCACTACAGTGCCTAAATTTATAGGGCAAATTGATTTCAAATAATTTGATCTTGCTCACATATAATCAATCGTGATTGAATATAATCAATCTCAACACGGCGTGCTGCCGGCAGAGGAGAGAGAATGACTTCACAGCCATGGAAAACACCCGTCTTAGTGATTGCGGATGATTTTACCGGTGCCAATGACGCTGGTAGCGGGTTGGCACGTGCGGGTGCAAAGGTGCATGTGTTGTTTGATAGCCGCACGCCATACGATGCTAACAGCGCCGATGTGCTGGTCATCAGCACCGACAGCCGTGCAGTCAGCGCGTCAGAAGCCGCGCATCGTACAACGCTAGCATTACAGCAGCATCAGGCGATTGCCCAGGATGGCTGGCTGTTCAAAAAGATTGATTCCACGCTACGTGGCAATCCGGGCGCAGAGATAGAAGCGGCGTTACACGCCAGCGGAAAAACCTTAGCGCTGGTGGTGCCCGCAGTGCCGAAACTGGGCCGCACCACGCGTGAAGGTGAAGTATGGATCAATATGCAGCGTCTGACGGACACCGAATTTGCCAGCGACCCGAAAACCCCGGTGACCAGTAGCCATGTGTTAACCCGCCTGCATATGCAGAGTGATCTGGCCGGTGAAACCCTGGATTTGGCGACGGTGCGCAGTGGCAAGCTGGCACAAGTGCTCGCCAGTAAGCAGGGCCTGGTGGTGCTGGATGCCGAGCAGGATGCTGACATTGCGGTGATCGTGGCGGCGGCGGCGAGTTTATCCACACGGCCCCTGCTGGCCGGCGCTTCCGGATTGGGTGATGCCCTGGGCGAATATCTGGCGGCGCGTCCGGCCAGGCCGGTGCTGGCAGTGGTGGGTTCCATGAGCGCCATCGCGCAGCAGCAAATCGCCCACCTTGCGAACCAACGTGACATTCGCATTATCGATATTGATATCCGTCAGCTGTTTGCTCAGCCCGCGTGGCCGCAGGCTGTCGAGTGGCAGCAGGCGATGCAACAGGCCCTATGCGACGGCGCACACTGCGTGGTGCGCACCACACAGCATGCAGAGCAACGCCATGAGATTGAACAGCTGTGTCAGCAACATCAGGTGTCACGCCAGGAGCTGGGAGAACGCATCTGCCACTTCCTCGCCCAATTGACCCAGAACGTTTGCCGCCAGGCCTTGCCTGCCGGGTTGTATCTTTCGGGCGGCGACGTGGCGATTGCCGTCGCACAGGCGCTCGGCGCCAGTGGTTTTCAGATTCAGGGCCTGGTGGCGGGCTGTGTGCCGCACGGGGTTCTGCTAAATAGCGAATTACACCTGCCGGTGATGACCAAAGCGGGTGGCTTTGGTGACGAAAACACCCTGGTAGAAGCCATCCGTTTCATTGAGGAGAAGTCGAGTGAATAAAATTATTGCGGTGACCATGGGCGATCCGGCGGGCATCAGCCCGGAGATTATCATTAAAGCGTTAGCGGAAGGCGACCTGGCGGGGATCCCGGCGGTGGTGGTCGGCTGTGCCAGCACGCTGCGTCGGGTGAGGGGATTGAACATTACGCCGCAGGCAGAATTACGCGTGCTGGATAACGTCAAAGACGCGCATTTCGCACCGGGCATCATCAACGTTATCGATGAACCGCTGGCCAATCCTGAAGCGTTAAAACCAGGCGTGGTGCAGAAAGAAGCCGGTGATTTGGCCTGGCGCTGTGTGAAACGCGCCACCGAACTGGCACTGGCCGGTGAAGTGCACGCGATCGCGACAGCTCCACTCAATAAAGAAGCACTGCACTCAGCAGGGCACATTTATCCGGGACACACCGAACTGCTGGCGCAACTGACCAACACGAAAAACTACGCCATGGTGCTGTACACCGATCATTTGAAGGTGATCCACGTCACGACGCATATCGCGCTGCGTAAGTTCCTCGACACCCTGAATGGCGATCGTATCCAGACGGTGATCGGCATGGCGGATACCTTCCTGCGCCGCGTCGGTTTCGACAAGCCGCGCATTGCCGTAGCCGGGGTGAATCCGCATGCGGGCGAAAATGGCCTGTTTGGTGACGAAGAGATCACCACCGTGGCACCGGCGATCAAAGTGATGAAAGAGCAGGGTATCGATGTTTATGGCCCGTGCCCGCCGGATACGGTGTTCCTGCAGTGTCAGCAAGGTCAGTACGATATGGTGGTGGCGATGTATCACGACCAGGGGCACATCCCTCTGAAATTGTTAGGCTTTTATGATGGCGTCAATATCACCGCTGGCCTGCCGTTTATCCGTACTTCCGCGGACCACGGTACGGCGTTTGATATCGCCTGGACAGGTAAAGCGAACTCTGCGAGCATGGCGATCTCCATTAAACTCGCGATGCAGCTAGCATAGGGAAATATGAAGGGACAAAGCCGTCTCGACCAGATTATGGACTATCTGAAAAGTCATAATCTGGTCACTGTAGAACAGCTGGTGAGTGCGATCTCGGCTTCACCGGCGACGATCCGCCGCGATCTGATCAAGCTCGACAAGGAAGGCGTCATTAGCCGCAGCCATGGCGGAGTGACGCTCAATCGTTTTATTCCTGCGCAGCCGACCACGCTGGAAAAAATGCAGCGTAATCTGGCAGAGAAGCAGGCCATCGCGCAGTTTGCCGCCAGCTATGTGCAGTCGGGTGACTCCGTCGTGCTGGATGCTGGCACCACCATGCTGGAACTGGCGCGCCAGCTCACGCATCTGCAACTGCGAGTCATCACCGCCGACCTGCATATCGCGCTGTTCCTGTCTGAATTCAAGCAGATTGAAACCACCATTATTGGTGGCCGTATTGATGACTCCAGTCAGTCTTGTATTGGTGAGCATGGCCGACGCCTGCTGCGCGGTATCAATCCGGATATCGCGTTTGTCAGCTGTAACTCGTGGAGTATCGAACGCGGTATTACCACGCCGACGGAAGATAAAGCCGGTCTGAAGATGGATCTGCTGGCGAATGCACGCCGCCGCATCTTGCTGGCGGACAGCAGTAAATACGGTTCCTGGTCGCTGTACTGCGCCGCGCCGATTGATAGTTTGACCGATGTGGTGACGGATGCGCGTCTCGACGACGCAGTTTGTCGCGCTTTGCGTGAGCGTGGCATTGGTTTGCAGCTGACAGCCTGATGCAACAAGGTCGCCATCAATGGCGACCCTTCAGCAAGAGATATAACCCAGTGCTAGCCCTGCAACGACACTTGCTTGCGCAGGCTGCGCATCGGGCGTTAATCGCCGCCCACTACGATAGCTTCAATCCCGTCGCCGGAATATTACGGCCGTAGTAGATTTCACGCATCTCTTTCCACAGCAGATTGGTGATGCGCTTGTGCTCCTGCGGGCTGAGCTCTTCAGGCCTGGTATTGAACAGGTAATATTTCAGGTCAAATTCCTTCAGTAACATCTTGGTGTGAAAGATATTTTCCTGATAGACGTTCACATCCACCATGTCGTACATCGACTTCATATCCTCGGACATAAAGTTCTGAATCGAATTGATCTCGTGATCGATAAAGTGCTTTAGGCCATTCACATCGCGGGTAAAACCACGCACACGATAATCAATGGTAACGATGTCAGATTCCAGTTGGTGAATCAGGTAATTCAGTGCCTTAAGCGGCGAAATCACTCCACAGGTGGAGACTTCGATATCGGCGCGGAAGGTGCACAATCCCCCCTCAGGATGGCTTTCTGGATAGGTGTGCACACAAATATGGCTTTTATCCAGATGCGCCACCACCGAATTGGGCAGCGGACCCGGATGCTCAGATTTGTCGATATCCTGCGGGTTGATCGGCTCTTCGCTGACCAGAATCGTGACGCTGGCACCCTGCGGTTCATAATCCTGACGCGCGATGTTCAGCACGTTGGCACCAATGATAGAGCAGGTTTCAGTCAGGATTTCGGTGAGGCGATTCGCATTATATTGCTCATCAATATAGGCGATGTAGCCATCACGTTCGGCTTCGCTGTTAGCGTAGCAAATATCGTAAATACAAAAACTCAGGCTCTTCGTCAGATTATTGAAGCCGTGTAGTTTCAGCTTTTGCAATTTCGTCACTCCTCACACGACAAGGCATTCAGCAGATATTGCGGTAAGGCAAAGCTACCGACATGAATCGCGGGATTGTAGTAGCGGCAGCGCAGGCCAGCGTCATCAAAGCGTGATTGCAGGGTGGCTGCATCCCACTGGCGTAGTGTCTCGTTGTCGCTTGCCCAGGCAAACGTCATGATACCGCCGTAATAGGTGGGGACCGCCGCCTGATAAAAGCTGACGTCAGAGAAGTAGTGGCTGAGTTTGCGATGGCTGTTGATCGCTTCTTCCTGCTGCAGGAAACAGACGCCGTTCTGTGCCACAAAGATTCCGCCGGGATTTAGCGCCTGTTTACAGCCCGCATAGAATTCGGAGGTAAACAGACTTTCGCCGGGACCGATGGGATCGGTGCAATCGGAAATAATGACGTCGAACTTATCTTGCGTCTGGGTGACGTAATTCACACCATCATCAATCACCAGGTTCAGACGCGGATCGTCATAGGCACCGGCGCTGTGATTGGGCAGATACGTCTTGCAAAAACTCACCACGCCGGCGTCGATCTCAACCATGGTGATCTGTTCAATCGTTTGGTGACGTGAGACCTCGCGCAGCATGGCGCCATCGCCACCGCCAATGATCAGCACGCGTTTCGCCTTGCCGTGCGCCAGGATTGGCACGTGGGTCATCATTTCGTGGTAGATGAACTCATCGCGCTCGGTGGTTTGCACTACACCGTCCAGCGCCATGACACGACCAAAAGCGGCATTTTCAAAGATCACCAGATCCTGATGCGCCGTTTTGTCGCGATAGAGCAGTTTATCTACCGTGAAATACTGTCCAAATCCGGCATGAAGCGTCTCATACCACATTTCATTCTGGGCCATGATGGGGCTCTCCTCGAATGTCATCGCCATGAAATTAGGGGAAAAAGCATAGCGAAATATGACCGTGGTTGCACGGTCAAATCTTCAGCAGCAGAGCGGGATGGCGGGCTATTTGACGTAAGCGAGCAGACTCAGCGAGTCACGTGCCAGCGACTTACACTTCTTGTCATTGGTAATGGCGATACCGCTCAAATCTTTGTAACTCTCTTCGCCGAGCGACTTCATGTTGTAGTTGCTGTAATTACTCAGATCCCAGCGGTTCTGCTGGGCAAAAAACACCAGCGCTTTGCGAATTTGCGCATCGGGCAGATCCTGATAGCCACAATCGTTCTTCAGGTAAACAAACACCGCGGTCAGATCGGCCAGATCTTCTGCTTCGGATTCGCTCAGGGCAAAACTGGTGGAGGAGAAGCCAAAGAGTCCCGCCAGCAGCAGGATCTTGATGCTTTTCGTCATAATCATTCTCAACAAGGGGCAGTGAATTGACGTTAGCACAGTTATTGCAGGGATTCCGCTAAATTTGCCTAAATGGGGCATTCCCACGGTTTTTATCAGCGCATTCTGTTAAGGGGCTTGACCCTCCCGCAGGGTAAAGGTTTACGCTGTGCCCTTATTCACGACAAGGATAAGAATATGCAACGTCGTCATTTTCTAAAGTTGACCGCCGCACTCAGCGCGGCAGGTGCGCTGCCGTTGTGGAGCCGTTCATTAATGGCGGCTACGCGCCCGCTGTTACCGATCCCCTCTATTTTGCAGCCCGATGCACGCGGAGCGTACACGCTTACCGCGATGAGTGGCACCAGCCAATGGAACGGCAAATCCGTCCCGACGTGGGGCTATAACGGCAGTCTGCTCGGCCCGGCACTGCGGTTGCCGCGCGAGAAAGCCGTTACGGTGAATATTCATAATCGGCTGGCGGAAGCAACGACACTGCACTGGCACGGTCTGGAAATTCCCGGCGATGTCGATGGTGGGCCGCAAGCACTGATTGCGCCCGGTGCTTCACGTCAGGTGACCTTTACGCCCGATCAACCGGCTGCCACCTGTTGGTTCCATCCGCATCAGCATGGCAAAACCGGCTATCAGGTGGCGCAGGGGCTGGCGGGATTGGTGCTGTTAGAGGACGAGGATTCCGGCAAATTGCGTCTGCCGATGCAGTGGGGCGAAGATGACGTGCCGCTGATCTTCCAGGATAAACAGCTGACCCAGGACGGCACAAAAATCGATTACCAACTCGACATCATGCGCGCGGCGGTGGGCTGGTTTGGTGACATGATGTTAACCAACGGCGTGCAGTATCCGCAGCAAGCGGTGCCACGCGGTTGGCTGCGACTGCGTCTGTTGAACGGCTGCAATGCCCGCTCGCTGGATATCGCCACCAGTGATAAGCGCCCGATGTACGTGATTGCCAGCGATGGCGGTTTGCTGGCCGAGCCGGTAAAAGTGGATAGCCTGCCGCTGCTGCCTGGCGAGCGTTTCGAAGTGATGATTGATACCTCAGACGGCAAAACCTTCGACATGGTGACGCTGCCAGTCACGCAGATGGGCATGACGCTGGCCCCCTTTGATCAACCCTTGCCGCTGGTGCAAATTCTGCCACTGCGCGTGATGGCGAGTGGTTCTATGCCGGATAAGCTGGTGGATCTGCCGCCGTTACCATCAGTGGAAGGCGTGCAAAGCCGCTGGCTACAACTGATGATGGATCCGCAACTGGATCAACAAGGCATGCAGGTGCTGATGGATCGTTACGGTCATCAAGCCATGGCCGAGATGAAAATGGATCACGGCAGCATGGACTCGAAGGACGGGGCGATGCAGATGGATCATGGCAGCATGAAAATGAGCGGCGGCGCCATGACGATGGACCATGGCAGCATGCCGATGGTTCACGGAAAAACGGCGGCTTATGATTTCCATAACGGCAATAAAATCAACGGCCAGGCGTTTAATATGACTAAGCCAATGTTCAATGCCGAACTGGGTAAGCTGGAAAAATGGACCATTTCTGGTGAGGGTGACGCCATGCTGCATCCGTTCCACATTCATGGCACCCAGTTCCGCATCCTGTCAGAAAACGGCAAGCCGCCAGCGCCGCATCGTGCTGGCTGGAAAGATATGGTGAGCGTGAACGGCTGGCGCAGTGAAGTGCTGGTGCGCTTTAACTACGTTGCCAATGCGGAGAACGCCTATATGGCGCATTGTCATCTGCTGGAGCATGAAGATACCGGCATGATGCTGGGCTTTACCGTCAGCTAAGTGATTGCCGTACTGCAGCGAAGCGAAAACAGCTTCGCTGCAGGGGATTGAGCAACACAAGGGCATAAGCGGCGTATTTTAATGCTCAGCATCAGGGTGCAAACGTGGACATCGGGCAGCCTTATCCTGCTGTCCGATGTGTAATCAACGCCGCCATTCACTCAATGAGCGTGCCGGGCAAGGGATTAGGCCTGAGCCGCTTCCAGTGCCAGCCGGATATCCTCAATCAAATCATCAGCATGTTCGATACCAATCGATAAACGTACCGTGGCATCGGTAATGCCAATACGCTGGCGTACCTCCTGCGGCACGCCGGAATGGGTGGTGCTGCCCGGATGGCTGGCGAGTGATTCGGTACCGCCCAGGCTCACGGCCAGTTTAAACAACGCAAGGGCATTGAGAAAACGAAACGCTGCCGGCTGGCCACCTTTGATATCAAAAGAGAACGTGGAACCTGCGCCGCTGCATTGTCGCTGGAAGGTTTCTCCCGCGGAGCTGTCCGCATCGAGATAGGGCAGCCAGTGCAGTTTTTCCACCTGCGGGTTATCGCGTAAAAACGCGGCGACTTTTTCTGCATTGCTGGCGGCTTTCTCCATCCTCAACGACAGCGTTTCCAGCGATCGTCCAATCATCCAACTGGAGTGCGGATCAAGCTGGGTGCCGATGGCACTGCGCAGCGATCGCACCTTGCTCACCAGCGCTTTGCTACCCAGCACCGCACCGGCAATCAGATCCGAATGGCCGCCGACATATTTGGTGAGCGAGTAGAGCGACAAGTCTGCACCGTGCTGCAAAGGGCGTTGAAACAGCGGGCCGAGCAAGGTGTTATCGCAGGCGAGAATTGGGCGCGAACCTTGCTGCTGGGTGATCACATCTGCCACCTGCTTCATCAGCTGAATATCCACCAGGCTGTTGGTCGGGTTGGCCGGCGTCTCAATCAGAATCAGGGCTACACGACCGCGCTGCCACGCCAGTTTGGCTGCTTCATACACTTTGTCTTCATCGGTGCCATCGCTGAAGCCCACGGCTTTAATCTCTAAATCGTGCAGCGTTTTGCTTAGCAACGTTTCAGTGCCGCCGTACAGCGGTTGCGAATGCAAAATCACTTCACCTGGCCGCGCAAACGCCAGCAGCGTGGTCGCAATGGCCGACATTCCGGAGGAGAACAGCGCGGCACTTTCTGCCTGTTCATAGATGGCCAATCGATCTTCCACAATCTCGCTGTTGGGATGGTTAAAGCGTGAGTAAACCAGCCCACCGCTCTTGCCCTCCGGCGGCTGCTTGCGTCCGGCAACGAAATCAAAAAAGTCCTGTCCCTCTTCGGCGCTGTTGAACACAAAGGTCGAAGTCAGGAATACAGGAGGTTTGACTGCGCCCTCCGATAGCCGCGGATCGTAACCGTAGTTAAGCATCTGCGTTTCCGGATGCAGATCGTGGGTGCCGATCTGTGTTTTTTTACTGGATGAAGCGGCCATAGGATCTCCAGAGATTACCGGTGAGAGTGCGGGAGGGTTTTCTGTAGTTAAGGTCAGCGCAATAAATTTTGCCACGGTATCGTTTGCGTTCTGTGCGCGGCGTTAGAGGTTGGTTCGACTATGATAGACTTCGTGGCTTTCTGAAAACCTTAACCAGGCGAATGCAATGAAACACACCGTCGACGTGATGATCTCTGAGCAGGAGATTGCAACCCGTATTGCCGAACTGGGCAAGCAGATTAGCGAACACTACCGCAGCAGCGGCAGCGAAATGGTGTTGGTGGGTCTGCTGCGTGGCTCCTTTATGTTTATGGCCGATCTTTGCCGTGCCATCGATGTCCCGCATGAAGTCGACTTTATGACCGCCTCCAGCTATGGCAGCGGTATGTCATCGACCCGCGACGTGAAAATCCTGAAAGATCTGGATGAGGACATTCGCGGCAAAGACGTGCTGATCGTGGAAGACATCATCGATTCCGGCAATACGCTGAGCAAAGTGCGCGAGATCCTGCGCCTGCGCGAGCCAAAATCACTGGCCATCTGCACCTTGCTGGATAAGCCAGAGCGCCGTGAAGTGGACGTCACCGTGGAATACGTTGGCTTCACCATTCCCGATGAGTTCGTGGTCGGCTTTGGTATCGACTACGCGCAGCGCTATCGTCATCTGCCGTATATTGGCAAAGTTATCCCGACCGGTGAATAACCGCACAATCTTCCAAGGCTAATCCCGCCAGCCTGCGATAAGATGCGCAGCCCGCGAGTCATTGACTAACGGGCTGCGCTTGCGTTCCCCTGCCGCATGCAGAGTGGTAAAGTGTCGCGGGTTATCGCTCAGCGCTTCATCTTTGATTTTTCACTCGTTATCTCTGAATAACCCCGCATGCTCGGCGTGAGCGCACTATCATTTCATAGGGCTTTGATGTCACTACAACAGGGTATGGATTCGCAATGACTTATGCACTGGAACTTTCCGGGCTCACCAAAACCTATCCCGGCGGCGTTCAGGCGCTGAAGAAGCTTGATCTCAACGTTGAGGCAGGCGATTTTTACGCACTGCTCGGGCCAAACGGCGCGGGTAAATCGACCACTATCGGCATCATCAGTTCGCTGGTGAATAAATCCGGCGGCAGCGTGCGGGTGTTTGGCTATGACCTGGAAAAAGACGTGGTCAATGCGAAACGCCAGCTGGGTCTGGTTCCGCAAGAGTTCAACTTTAACCCGTTTGAAACCGTGATGCAGATTGTGGTCAATCAGGCAGGTTATTACGGCGTGGAGCGAGCTGAAGCCAACAAGCGCGCGGAAAAATACCTTAACCAGCTCGACCTATGGGGCAAACGCAACGAGCGTGCACGCATGCTGTCGGGCGGGATGAAACGCCGTTTGATGATCGCCCGTGCGCTGATGCACGAGCCAAAACTGCTGATTCTGGATGAACCGACCGCAGGCGTCGATATCGAACTACGTCGTTCAATGTGGACCTTCCTAAAAGATCTCAACATCAAAGGCACCACCATTATTCTCACCACGCACTACCTGGAAGAGGCAGAAATGCTGTGCCGCAATATCGGCATTATTCAGAGCGGTGAGCTGGTGGAAAACACCTCGATGAAAGGCCTGCTGTCGAAGCTGCAATCGGAAACCTTCATCCTCGATCTGGCGCCGCGCAGCCCGCTGCCGCAGCTGGAAGGCTTCCAGTATCGTCTGGTGGATACCTCTACGCTGGAAGTGGAAGTGATGCGTGAGCAGGGGCTCAACAGCGTGTTCAGCCAGCTGAGTGCGCAGGGCGTGCAGGTGCTGAGTATGCGTAACAAAGCGAACCGCCTTGAAGAGCTGTTCGTCAGCCTGACCCAGGGTAAAGGAGTGAAAGCATGACACATTTATACTGGGTGGCGCTCAAGAGTATCTGGGCCAAGGAGATCAACCGTTTTGCCCGCATCTGGATTCAGACGCTGGTGCCACCGGTGATCACCATGACGCTCTATTTCATCATCTTCGGTAATCTGATTGGTTCACGCATCGGCGATATGCATGGCTTCAGCTATATGCAGTTCATCGTGCCGGGCCTGATCATGATGGCGGTGATCACTAACGCTTACGCCAACGTGGCCTCTTCGTTCTTCAGCGCTAAATTCCAGCGTAATATTGAAGAGCTGCTGGTGGCGCCGGTGCCCACGCACATCATTATCGCTGGTTATGTCGGTGGTGGTGTGGCGCGTGGTGTGTGCGTCGGCATTCTGGTGACGGCAATTTCACTGTTCTTTGTGCCGTTCCACGTGCATTCCTGGTCAATGGTGGCCCTGACGCTGTTGCTGACTGCGATTCTGTTCTCGCTGGCTGGCCTGCTGAATGCGGTGTTTGCGCGTACCTTTGACGATATCAGCTTGATCCCCACCTTCGTGCTGACGCCGTTAACCTATCTCGGAGGCGTGTTCTATTCGCTGACGCTGCTGCCGCCGTTCTGGCAGGCGGTGTCGAAATTGAACCCGGTGGTATATATGATCAGTGGATTCCGCTACGGTTTCCTCGGCATCAATGATGTGCCGCTGGTGTTTACCCTGTCAGTGCTGATTGCCTTTATCGTGGTGTTTTACGTACTGGTGTATGCGTTGATTCAGCGCGGTCGCGGATTGCGTACTTAAGTTTTACGGGGGCGGCTAATGGCCGCCCCCGTTGTATCAAGCCACCTGAACCGGCAACGCTTTGGCGATGCGTTTCATGTCGTTGTCGCCTTCGAAATAAGCGACTTTCGGCTGCCAGCTACGGGCGACTTCATCTTCCACCTGCACATACGAGCAGATGATCATGATGTCACCTTCACAGGCACAACGGGCGGCGGCACCGTTGACGGAGATGATCTTCGACCCACGCTCAGCGGCAATCGCGTAGGTCGAGAAGCGCTGACCGTTGGTGACGTTATAAATGTCGATGGCTTCGTATTGCAGAATGCCGGACGCATCAAGAAAATCCTGGTCGATGGCGCAGGAGCCTTCGTAGTGCAAATCTGCCTGAGTGACTTTCACGCGGTGCAGTTTGCCCTGTAACACGGTACGAATCATAACGAATAACCTTGTTAAGCTGCGATTAAACGACGGAGATTACTCCGTCAGATCCACTTGCTGATTATCGATCAGGCGCGCATTGCCCAGCCAGGCGGCCATCAGAATGACGGCGCGCTGGCTATCAACCGTCAGCGGCTGCAGATTGTCGGCATCGCAAATGGCCAGGCCATCAGGGCGGAAACCTTTCTCACGCAATGCGGCCTCGGCCGTTTCGATAATCTCTTCAACATGGCGCTCGCCGTTATTCAGACGCTCGGCCATGCTGTTCATCACCTGGCTCAGACCGGCGGCGATCGCGCGCTCTTCGCTGGTGAGGTAGCCGTTACGTGAACTCAATGCCAAACCATCTTGCGCGCGCACGGTCGGTACACCAACAATCTCGATATCGAAGCCCATATCAGCCACCATCTTGCGAATAATGGCTAGCTGCTGGAAATCCTTCTCGCCAAAACAGGCGATATCGGGCTGCACCAAATTGAACAGTTTACTCACGATGGTGGAAACACCGCGGAAGTGACCAGGGCGGCTGGCACCTTCCAGCAGTGATGATAACCCGGGGACTTCAACGAAGGTTTGGCTATCCAGCCCTTTGGGATAAACATCCGCTGGCGCTGGGGCAAATACCAAATCGACGCTGTGGCGATTAAGCTTTTCGCAATCATCCTGCAAGGTGCGAGGATAGCGCGCCAGGTCATCGGCGCGTTCAAACTGCATCGGGTTGACGAAAATCGAGACCACCACGATATCGGCTCGCTCGCGCGCTTCATCCACCAACGTCAAGTGGCCGTCATGCAGGTTACCCATGGTGGGCACCAGCGCGATACGTTTGCCTTCCTGCCGCCAGCGACGAATTTCTCGGCGCAGCATCGGCAGCGATTCAATAATCAGCACTGCAAATCTCCTGATTTACTGGAAACTGTGTTCGGCGGCAGGGTAGATGCCCGCCTCAACGTCGGCAATATACTGGCGAATTGCCGCGCGAATGTCGCCGGTTTCCGCGAGGAAATTTTTGGCAAATTTTGGAATATGACCGCCGGTAATACCAAAGGCATCGTGCATCACCAGAATCTGTCCATCGGTGACGTTGCCCGCACCAATACCGATGACCGGAATGCTCAACGCTTTGGTGATACGCTCTGCCAGCGCCACCGGCACACACTCCAGCACCATCAATTGTGCTCCAGCGGCTTCCAGCGCCAGTGCATCGGCCAGCAAACGCTCAGCGCCCGCTTCATCACGGCCCTGCACCTTGTAGCCGCCAAAGATGTTCACTGACTGCGGCGTCAGGCCCAGATGACCACAGACCGGCACGGCGCGCTCGGTGAGCATACGCACGGTGTCTGCCAGCCATTCACCGCCTTCCAGCTTCACCATGTTGGCACCGGCACGCATCAGTTGAGCGGCGTTATCGAAGGTTTGCTGCGGAGTGGCGTAACTCATAAACGGCAGGTCAGCCATCACCAGCGCATTCGGCGCGCCACGGCGCACGGCAGCGGTGTGATAAGCGATATCCGCCACGGTGACAGGTAATGTGGATTCATGGCCTTGCACGGTCATGCCAAGGGAGTCGCCAATCAGCATCACCTGAATGCCTTCATCGGCAAACAGGCGGGCAAAGCTAAAATCGTAGGCCGTCAGGGTGGCAAATTTGCGGCCACTGGCTTTGAGCTGGCGTAGATGGGTGATGGTTGTCGGTTTCATCGCACACTCCAGAGTTTTCTGATGCGCGCAGTGTACTGGATTGATTGAAAAGGCGATACGACCGTAGTGCGATTATTGCCGCCTACTCAGACCACAAGCGGATGGTGCTGCGATCCAGCGTGGCGAGGATGCCGGTCAGTGGCTGACCGTTGGGCAAGCGCAGGCCTGGCGCGATTTCCAGCAGCGGTACCAGCATAAACGCGCGGTTGTGCATGTCGTAGTGCGGCACGGTGAGGCGTGGGGTGTGAATCGTCTGCTGACCAAACAGCATGATGTCGATATCGAGGGTGCGTGGTCCCCAGCGCTCCGCTTTGCGCACGCGCCCATGCTCCAGCTCGATACGTTGCGTATGATCGAGCAAGGCTTCAGCTTCCAGCGTGGTGTCCAGTGCGACCACCGCATTCAGGTAATCAGGCTGGTCTGGCGGGCCATACGGTGGCGTGCGGTACAGTGAAGACGTTGCAACGCGCGAGGTGTGTGGTATCGCATCAAGTGCGGCCAGCGCTGCATCAACTTGATGCAGCGGATCGGCCAGATTACTGCCTAATGCGAGGTAAACACGAATCATGATGCGCTATTGGTATCGCGGCGTGGGCCGGTTGGACGACGGCGCGGGCGACGCGGTTTGCGACGCGGTGCCACTGGATCATCGCCCAGCGTGTTCATCATGGTTTTCTGCTCGACCGGAGCCGCCGCCTGGAACTCGCCCCACCAATGGGTCAGGCTTTGCAGTTCGCGGTTGTTTTCCACATCGGCTCGCAGCGCCAGCAGATCATAAGCGGCACGGAATTTAGGATGCTCCATCAGCTTCCAGGCGCGTTTGCCATGACGACGCGACATGCGCAGCTGCAGCTGCCAGATATCGCGAATCAGGGTAGTGATACGCTTAGGAATCGCCAGCGCACGGCAGGCTTCATCCAGCGTTTCATTCATCGAGAGCGCAAAGGCGTCGTAATAGGTCAGTCCGCTTTCCTGCGCAATGCGTTGGGCCGATTCCAGCTGCGGATACCAGAACATCGCGGCAAACAGGAAGGCCGGATTGACGCGCATATCGTTCTGAATGCGGTTGTCGGTGTTCTTCAGCACCTGCGCCAGCATTTTCTCCATCAGGCTGTCGCTCTCGGCAGTGAAGCCACGCGTCAGGGTAGGGAACAGCGGCTGGAACAGATGGTACTCGCGCATCATCTGATAGGTACGGAATCCGTAACCGGCTTGCAGTAGTTTGAGGGATTCTTCGAACAGACGCGCAGGCGGGATGTCATTAAGCAGCGTCGCCAGGCGCGGAATCGGCTCGGCAGTTTCCGCGGCAATGCGCATCTCCAGCTTGGCGGCAAAACGCACCACGCGCAGCATACGTACCGGATCTTCGCGGTAACGCGTTTCCGGATCGCCAATCAGTCGGATCACGCCGTCTTCCAGATCCTGCAACCCACCCACGTAATCACGTACGGAGAAATCCGCCACGCTGTAATACAGACTATTGATGGTGAGATCGCGGCGCTGCGCATCATCTTCGATGCTGCCAAAAATGTTATCACGCAGCAGCATGCCGTTCTGGCCGCGCTGTGAATTGTTGCGATCGTCTTCCGCTTCTTCCTGGTGATGACCACGGAAGGTCGCGACTTCGATCACTTCAGGACCGAACATCACATGCGCCAGGCGGAAACGACGGCCCACGAGGCGGCAGTTGCGGAATAGTTTACGCATCTGCTCAGGCGTGGCGTTAGTGGTGATATCAAAGTCTTTTGGCTTCTTACCCAGCAGCAAATCGCGCACGCCGCCGCCTACCAGGTAAGCTTCGAAACCGGCTTTATTCAGGCGATACAGCACTTTAAGGGCGTTTTCGCTGATATCTTTGCGTGAGATGTTATGGCTTTCACGGGGAATGACGGTCATCAGACTTTCAGTTTCCACCTCTTCAGGCGCTTCCTCGTCACGCTTGAGGACTCTCCGGCAAAAATTTGCGACTCGGGTAAAAATGGGACACCTCGACAGTGATAAAAAGGGTGTTAATAAATCAGCGGCTAATCATAGCCTGTTGCGAACCATTTAGGAATGGCGATGTCGCCTCATCCGCTATTCGCGCGTTCTGTTGTGGGATCAGTTGGATACTCCACCGAGCCACTGCGTGCTTCAGTAATTGCTCCGTGGTGGCATCTTGCCAACCCTCCAGTACCGGTTGACCCAACAAACGCAACGCGTGCACCAGCAATGGACGTGCATCCCCCGCGGGTAAAGCGGGCGCATGATTCTGTTTTGAGAGTTTATTACCGTCGTCATTGATGGCCAGCGGCAGGTGCAGATAAGCCGGCACCGGCCAGCCGAACTGCTGGTAGAGCGCGATTTGACGCACCGTGGGTTCGATCAAATCTGCCCCACGAACGATTTCCGTTACACCCTGAAAATGGTCATCCACCACCACCGCCAGGTTGTAAGCAAACAGCCCATCCCGACGATGGATAATAGAGTCCTCTTCCGCCAGCGAGGGTTCGGCGGCTAAGTGACCACGCAGGCGATCGTCAAAGCCATACACCGGCCGATGCTGACGCAAACGCAGCGCGGCGTTTTCTGCGGGGAGATGCAATTCCCGGCAGTGGCCGTCATAGAATCCCCCGAGCTGCTGAATACGACTGCGCGTGCAGGTGCAGAAGTAGCTTTGACGATGCTGTTGCAGCCAGCTCAGCGCTTCCCGGTAGGCATCATGGCGCTGCGACTGCCATAACACGTCGCCATCCCAATGCAGGCCATAGTGTTCCAGCTGTTGCAGGATGCGCGTGGCTGCGCCTGCCACTTCCCGTGGTGGATCGATATCTTCAATGCGCACCAGCCAGCGGCCTTGTTGCGCACGTGCGCTCAGATAGCTGCCTAATGCGGCTATCAGCGAACCAAAATGCAGATCACCAGAAGGAGAGGGGGCGAAGCGCCCAACACAGGAGGAGAGGAGTGCGGTCATTTTGAGGTGCACCGCACGTCGGGAAAACAGTGGTTTTCCCGGCAGTGCGGCGACAGTCTGCTCACGGCCATTAGCCTGCCATCTGCTTCTCGCGGATTTCAGCCAGCGTTTTGCAGTCAATGCAGAGATCGGCGGTCGGACGCGCTTCAAGGCGACGAATACCAATTTCTACACCACAAGAATCACAGTAGCCGAAATCGTCGTCATCCACTTTCTTCAGCGTTTTTTCGATCTTTTTGATCAGTTTACGCTCACGATCGCGGTTACGTAATTCCAGGCTGAACTCTTCTTCCTGTGCGGCACGGTCTACCGGATCCGGGAAGTTAGCAGCTTCGTCCTGCATATGTGACACAGTGCGGTCTACTTCATCCCGAAGTTGGTTGCGCCAGGCTTCCAGAATCTTGCGGAAATGGCTCAGTTGGGCGTCGTTCATATACTCTTCGCCCGGTTTCACCTGATACGGCTCCACACCAGCGATGGCGAGGATACTCAGGGACGATGTTTTACGGTTTTGCCCTTCTTGCATGTTGTTTCTCCTGGATAACACGCCCTTCCCGTCATACTTCAGGTTGCATGTGCATTGGCTAAATGACCACCGACTGCCTGCAACGCGAATTATTAAGGGGTATATCGATTCCCATCAGGGAAAAAACAGGCCGCTATAAATAGCAGAAGCAGTCAAGGTTGGCAATTATTCATATTCGCACCTTGACAAGCCTGTGAGGAACAGCGTATTTAGCGCACCGCCCAGAACATTCCTATCACAGCAAATTGCTATAAATATTACAACTCTGCGTTAATCGTCACGGCGACGGGCTGAGTGAGTAACATTTGAGCAGGTGAAATCTGAGCCTGATACGCCAACACTTCCACTCCACAGCGTTGAGCCTGTCCCAGTAGTTCTGCGTAGTGTGCGTCGATATGGCGCGCCGGGGAGACGTCCTCAATCCCCGTATGCAGAACGGCGAACAACAAAACAGCTCGATGACCCTCTGCCGCGATAGTACTGAGTTCGCGCAGATGCTTCTGTCCCCGAGCCGTCACCGCATCCGGAAAAAAGCCTTTACCCTGCTGTAAAAGGGTGACGGACTTGACTTCAATATAGCAGTTTGATCTGCCCTCCGCTTGCAGCAGGAAGTCAATTCGGCTTTTTTCCGTACCGTATTTCACTTCAGGTTGGCAGTGGCTGTAAGCGGACAATTCTGGAATCGCGTCAAGGGTTAAGGCTTCACGCACCAGTTGATTGGCTCTGAGGGTGTTCACACAGATCCAGTGGCCTTGTTGCGTCTCGGTCAGTTCCCAGCTGTGCGGATACTTGCGCGTGGTGCTGTCTGAAGTGGAATACCACACGGTATCACCCGGTGTGGCGCAGCCGGTCATCGCGCCGGTGTTGGCGCAGTGAATGGTCAGTGTCTCACCCTCTGGTGTCACGACATCGGCAAGAAAGCGCTTATAGCGCGCGATAAGACGAGCGGGTTTTAGCGGTGGATCAAACTGCATTCAGGCTCCTGACGAAGGGGGCAATGGCCAGCGCGCCAGCCGCCGATAGCGGGTGCGTCCCTGACTAAAAGTCGATGAGAACAGCGCAAAGTCACTGACATCGTAGCGCCAGTGAAAGCCGCGCGGTGGTAAGGCCACTTTTTGTGTGGCGTGGCGCAACAGGGTGATATGCGGATGAAAAGGCTGCGCACTCTGCGCGCAGCCGTGTCGTGCCGCCTGAGCACGCAGCAAGCTGGCTAACTGCAACAAGCCACGCGGCGCACGTTGGCAGCCAAGCCACACGACGCCAGGACGCGGCCAGTGTCCCGCATCATCCAAATCCAGGCTAAAACCGGGCTGGACAATGCGCGAAGCTAACTGCTGTAACTGCTGCGAGGTCTCAGCACTGACATCCCCCAGAAACGCCAGCGTCAGATGTAGATTGGCGGCGGCCACCGGTTTTCCTGCCTCCTCTGCAAAGTGATCTGCGCGCCACTGTACCAGCTGTTGCTGGAGCGGCGCGGGCAGTTCGAGGGCAAAAAACAGACGTTGTATCGACATGGTGACGTGGCCGTTGAGTGCTACAATGCGCGCCATGTTAGCACAGGCAGAGTGGGAGTTAAGTGTGAGTGAATTACCGGTAAGTGAGGTGCTGCCTGCATTGATCGATGCATTGTCTCAGTCATCACAAGTTTTACTGGCGGCACCCACCGGCGCGGGAAAATCGACCTGGCTGCCGCTGCAATTGCTACAGCAGTCGGTGCTGCCGGGGCGCATCATTATGCTTGAGCCGCGTCGTCTGGCGGCACGTAATGTGGCGCAGCGCCTGGCGGATCAGTTGGGTGAACAGCCCGGAGCCACCGTGGGATATCGTATGCGCGGCGAAAACTGCTGCGGCCCCCATACGCGACTGGAAGTGGTGACCGAAGGCATTCTGACACGCATGCTGCAGCGCGATCCCATGCTTGAAGGCGTGTCGCTGGTGATCCTCGATGAGTTTCATGAGCGTAGTCTGCAGGCCGATTTAGCACTGGCGCTGCTGCTGGATGTCCAACAGGGGCTGCGCGATGACCTGAAAATTCTGCTGATGTCCGCAACGCTGGATAACGATCGGTTGCGTCAGCTGCTGCCTGCTGCGCCTTTTATTGTCTCTGAAGGACGCAGCTTTCCGGTGACACGCCGTTATGCCTCTCTCAACCCGCAACAGCGTTTTGACGAAGCGGTGGCGCGAGAAGTGGCGCAGTTGCTGCGTGAGGAGTCGGGCTCGCTGCTGTTGTTCCTGCCTGGCGTGGCAGAGATTGAGCGCGTGAAGCGCGAGCTGGAATCCCGCGTCGGTGAAGACGTGGATCTCTCTCCTTTATATGGTGCGCTCTCATTGGATGCGCAGCGTCGCGCGATTCTGCCTGCGCCCGCCGGTCGCCGCAAAGTGGTGCTCGCCACTAACATTGCCGAAACCAGTCTCACCATTGAAGGTATCCGCTTAGTGGTGGATAGCGCACTGGAGCGTTCGGCACAGTTTGATGTGCGTAGCGGCGTAACGCGCCTGCAAACGCAACGCATCAGCCAGGCTTCCATGACCCAGCGTGCAGGGCGAGCCGGGCGTCTTGAACCCGGCATTTGCCTGCATTTGCTGCCGCAGGAGCAGGCGATGCGTGCAGCGGCGCAAAGTGAACCCGAAATCCTCAATAGCGATTTGGCCGCGCTGCAGATCGATTTGCTGCAATGGGGTTGCCAGGATGCGTCACAGCTCTGCTGGCTGGACGCGCCACCGCCACGCAGCTTGCGAGCGGCACAGGCTTTGCTCACGCGCTTAGGCGCATTAGAAAACGGCAGGCTTAACGCGCGCGGCCGTAAAATGGCGACGCTTGGCAGCGATCCGCGTTTGACGGCGATTCTGTGTGCGGCACAGAGCCACGATGCCATCGCCAGTGCCGCTCTGCTGGTGGCGATACTGGAAGATCCACCGCGCAACGGTAGTGCAGATTTGCGCGACGCCCTTAATCGACCACAGCCGCATTGGCAAAGGCGCGCGCGTCAATGGCAGCAACGGTTGAATGCCAGCGATGGCCGCGTCAATCCCGATCTCTTCCCCGCATTATTGGTGGCAGGCTTTGCCGATCGTCTGGCGCAGCGGCGAGGCGACAGCGCACGCTATCAGCTGGCTAACGGTATTGGCGCCATGCTGGATGAACAGGATGGCCTGAGCCGCTATGAGTGGTTAATCGCGCCGACCCTGTTACAGGGCGCCAGTGCCGCCGAAGCCCGCATGTTACTGGCGCTGCCGGTAGAGATAAGTGCGTTACGCCAGCAATGTCCTGAACTGGTGTCGCAGCGCATTGATGTGGAATGGGATGAAGAGAAAGGGACATTGCGCGCCTGGAAACGGGAACTCGTGGGTGCGCTGGTCCTAAAAGCACAGCCGCAGGCGCGGCCGGAACCGGAGATTTTACACCCGGCGATGTTGCGCTGGATCCGCGAAAAAGGGCTCTCGGTACTCGGCTGGACCCCCGAAGCCGAACAGCTGCGCTTGCGCTTGCACTGTGCCGCGGCCTGGCTGCCGGAAGAGGCGTGGCCAGCGCTGGATGATGAGAGTTTGCTCGATTCGCTTGAACGCTGGCTGTTACCCGAGATGGGATCCGTGCGCGATCTCAGGAGTCTGCAGGGCGTCAATCTTGTCAGCGCATTATTACATTTGCTGACATGGTCACAACGTCAGCGGCTGGATACTGTGCTGCCAACTCATTACACTGTGCCGACCGGAAGTCGCCTGCCTATTCGTTACGATGCTGAAAAGCCTCCGGCGTTGGCAGTGCGTATGCAGGAGATGTTTGGGGAAGCGCAAAATCCCGCGGTGGCCGAAGGCCGCATTCCGCTGGTGCTGGAGTTGCTCTCACCCGCGCACCGGCCGTTGCAGATCACCCGTGACCTTGCAGCGTTCTGGCGGGGAGCGTATCCAGAAGTGCAAAAAGAGATGAAAGGACGCTATCCCAAACATCCCTGGCCCGACGATCCGGCCAGCGCCTTACCGACAGGCGCACCAAGAAATTTTCATCGTGACACGCTGTGGATCGAATTCAGAGGGTTCTGCCATGCGCAGCACGAGAAAGCAGTTAGAGTAACGGCCGCAGCCGTAGCTATGCCTGGAGAATAAAAGCATGTCTGGGAACGATCGCGAACCTATTGGGCGTAAAGGAAAAGCGCCAAAGCCGCCGCGCACCACTGCGCGCCGGGGTCGCCGCAGGGAGCTTGATGATGATATCGATCAGGACGATTTTGACGAAGATGATGAGGAGAGCACACCGGTGCCACCAAAAGGGAAAGGGAAAGGAAAACGTCCGCCACGCGGCAAACGTCGTTGGTTAGGCTGGTTAATTAAGCTTTTCCTGGTCTTTGTGTTAGTGATGGTTGCCTGGGGCATCTATCTCGACTCTGAAATCCGCAGCCGCATCGACGGTAAAGTGTGGCAGTTGCCTGCCGCTGTTTACGGCCGCATGGTGAGCCTTGAGCCGGGGATGTCGTACGACAAAAAAGAGATGATTGCGCTGCTGGAAGGCACGCAGTATCGCGAAGTGTCGCGCATTACCCGTCCGGGCGAATTTAGCGTCAAAGGCAACACCATCGATCTGCTGCGTCGTCCGTTTGATTTCCCGGACAGCAAAGAGGGGCAGATCAACGCCCGTCTGACGTTTAGCAACAACGAACTGAGCGAGATCAAAAACCTCGATACCGGGCGTGATTTTGGCTTCTTCCGCCTCGATCCACGCTTGATCACCATGCTGCAATCGCCGAACGGTGAGCAGCGTCTGTTCGTGCCGCGCGCGGGCTTCCCGGATCTGCTGGTCAGCACGCTGATCGCGACCGAAGACCGCCACTTCTACGAACACGACGGCATAAGCCCGTACTCGATTGGTCGTGCATTCCTTGCCAATATCACCGCCGGTAAAGCGGTGCAGGGCGGCAGTACCTTGACCCAGCAGCTGGTGAAAAACCTGTTCCTGACCAACGAGCGTTCACTCTGGCGTAAAGCGCGTGAAGCTTACATGGCGGTGATCATGGATGCGCGCTACAGCAAAGATCGCATCCTTGAGCTGTATCTCAACGAGGTGTACCTCGGTCAGGCAGGCAACGATCAGATCCGTGGCTTCCCGCTGGCGAGTTTGTATTACTTCGGTCGTCCGGTGGATGAGCTGAGCCTCGATCAGCAGGCGATGTTGGTCGGCATGGTGAAAGGGGCGTCACTCTATAACCCATGGCGCAACCCGAAACTGGCGCTGGAGCGTCGTAACCTGGTCCTGCGTCTGCTGCAACAGCAGAATGTCATCGATCAGGAGCTGTACGACATGCTGTCAGCGCGTCCGTTGGGCGTGCAGCCGAAAGGCGGGGTGATTACGCCGCAGCCTGCCTTTATGCAGATGGTGCGTAACGAATTGCAGGCCAAACTGGGCGACAAGGTGAAAGATCTCTCTGGCGTGAAGATCTTCACTACGCTGGATCCGATTTCGCAGGATGCTGCAGAAAAAGCGGTGGAAGATGGCATTCCGGCACTGAAGAAACAGCGCGGTCTGAAGGATTTGGAAACCGCGATGGTGGTGGTTGACCGCTTCAGCGGCGAAGTGCGTGCGATGGTGGGCGGTGCCGATCCGCAGTTTGCCGGTTACAACCGTGCGCTGCAGGCGCGTCGTTCCATCGGCTCACTGGCTAAACCGGCGACTTATCTCACGGCCTTAGGCCAACCCAATACCTATCGTCTGAACAGTTGGATTGCTGACGAACCGATTGCGCTGAAACAGCCTAATGGATCGATCTGGAAACCGATGAATGACGACAAGCGCTTCAGTGGCAAAGTGATGTTAGTGGATGCGCTGACCAACTCAATGAACGTGCCAACGGTTAATCTGGGTATGACGTTAGGGCTGAATTCCGTGGTTGATACCTGGACGAAACTCGGCGTACCGAAGGATCAGCTGAATCCGGTGCCAGCGATGCTGCTGGGTGCCCTGAACCTGACACCGATTGAAGTCGCTCAGGCATTCCAGTCGATTGCCAGTGGCGGTAACCGCGCAGATCTCTCTGCGGTGCGCTCGGTGATTGCGGAAGATGGGACTGTGCTGTATCAGAGCTTCCCGCAGGCGCAGCGTGTCGAACCGGCACAGGCGGCTTATCTGACGTTGTACAGCATGCAGCAGGTCGCCGATCACGGTACGGCGCGCGCGCTGGGCGCGCGTTATCCTAATGCCCATCTGGCAGGTAAAACGGGTACCACCAATGACCTGATTGACAGCTGGTTTGCGGGCGTTGATGGCAAAGAAGTGGCTATCACCTGGGTGGGCCGAGACAATAACCAAACCTCGAAGCTGTATGGTGCGAGCGGGGCGATGCAAATTTATCGTCGCTATCTCGATAACCAGGCCCCGATGCCGCTGCAGTTGACACCGCCGGAAGATATTACGCAGATGAATGTCGATTCTGCCGGTAACTTCGTCTGTGGTTCGGGCAGCAGCACCTGGCGTTCGCTGCCAGTGTGGACGTTGGATCCAGCCTCGCTGTGCCAGCAACAGCAGCAGATCCAGCAGCAGCAGCAGATCCAACAGCAGCAAGAGTCGCAACCGCAGCAGCAGTCACCTCAGCAGCAACAGGGTGAGCAGAAAGATGCTGACGGCGTGGCGGGCTGGATTAAGGATATGTTTGGCAGCAAATAGTTAGCTTCAGAAAACAGAGGGCGCTACGGCGCCCTTTTTCATGCCTGTGATTTATTAATCGCGATCATGGACATGCACGATCTGGTCGCAAACGCACCGCCATCAGGCATTACATCTTGCGGATCTCGCCAAACTTCGCCTAAAATTCGTGCGTCTAATAATCATTCTCGTTTTCATTCGCCTGCATCGTTTCCTTTTTGAGAGATCCTTTTTTATGAATGCGCGAAATTTCAATCCTTGTTCTGCGCGTGCTGCGACCTCCCGTCGTCCGCTCGCTTTATTGATTTCTTTAACACTGGGTACGCTGAGCGCGCAGGCGCTGGCAGAAGATACCGTGGTGGTGACCGCCAATGGCGGTAACACCGTTGCGCAGGAAAGCGCCTGGGGCCCGGCTCCTACCATTGCCGCCAAGCACAGTGCCACCGGCACGAAAACGGATACGCCCATTGAGAAAAACCCGCAGTCGGTATCGGTGGTGACGCAGGAAGAGATGGCGATGCACGCGGTGACCAGCGTGAAAGGGGCGTTCAATTACACGGCGGGTGTGCTGACCGGTAACCGCGGTAGCTCCAGTGTGATCGATGCGCTGTCGATTCGTGGCTTTAGTGAAACCAACACCAACCAGTATCTCGATGGTTTGAAACTGCAGGGTGACAACTACTCCGAGTTTGCCATCGATCCTTACTTCCTTGAGCGTGCTGAACTGCTGCGTGGCCCGGTTTCAGTGTTGTACGGCAAGAGCAACCCAGGCGGCGTGGTGTCACTGGTCAGCAAGCGCCCGACGCAGGAAACACTGCGTGAAGTGCAGTTCCAGATGGGCACCGATAACCTGTTCTCTACCGGCTTCGATTTCGGCGGATCGCTGGATGATGACGGCGTGTACAGCTATCGCCTGACCGGTCTGGCTCGCAGTGCAGACGCGCAGCAGGATATGAACAAAGAGAAGCGTTATACCATCGCGCCTTCGTTCAGCTGGCGTCCGGATGCCAATACCCGCTTTGATTTGCTGACCTACTTCCAGAACGAGCCGGAAACCGGTTATTACGGCTGGTTGCCGCGTCAGGGCACCGTGGTCGGCATTACCCGCCCGGACGGCAGCAGCTACAAACTGCCCACCAACTTTGATGAGGGCGAAGACAGCAATAAGATTTCGCGTAACACCAAAATGGTGGGCTACAACTTCGAACACAGCTTCAACGATACCTGGACGGTGCGCCAGAATCTGCGTTATGCGGATATGCGTACCGGATATCGCAGTATTTACGGTAATGGCTTCAGCGCGGCCGCCAATGAAATTACCCGTGGTTCTGCAGTTTCAGATGAGAAGTTGAATGAGTTCGCCGTAGATACCCAAGCGCAGGCGAAATTCGCGACGGGTGCACTGGATCACACCTTGCTGATGGGTGTGGATTATCAGCAGATGCGTAATGATGTTAATGCGCAGTTTGGCTCAGCCAGCAATTTGAGTGCCACCAACCCGCAATACGGCAACGATTTGGTCACACCGTTTGACTCTCCTTATCAGCACCTGAATAAACAGCGTCAAACGGGTCTGTATGCACAGGACCAAATGGAGTGGGATCGCTGGGTACTCACCTTAGGGGGTCGCTACGACTACGCGATGACCTCGGTGTATGACCGTGTCGCCAGTTCACTGGATCGTCAAAACGATCAAGCTTTTACCTGGCGTGGCGGCCTGAACTATGTGTTCGATAACGGCATCGCACCTTATTTCAGTTACAGCGAAGCCTTTATTCCAAACTCAGGCTCAACGTTTGAAGGGCAGGCTTTCGATCCTTCGCGCGCCAAACAGTATGAAGCGGGCGTGAAATACGTACCGAAAGATCGTCCAATTGTGATGACGGCTGCCGTTTATCAATTGACCAAAACCAAAAACCTGACCGCAGATCCTGATACGGTAAACCATCCATTCGCCAGCATTCAGAGCGGTGAAATCCGTTCACGTGGTGTTGAACTGGAGGCCAAAGCGGCGCTGAATGCCAACATCAATATGACGGCGTCGTATACCTACACTGATGCGGAATACACCGAAGATACCACGCTGAAAGGCAGAACGCCGGTGCAAGTACCTAAGCATATGGCCACGTTGTGGGGCGATTACACCTTCCACGAGACCGCATTGTCCGGCGTTACGCTGGGAGCGGGTGTGCGCTATATCGGCGAGAGCAAAGGTTTGTATTCAACAGGCGACAACAACAACCAAAACTTCGACGTAGCGGGTTACACCACCGTCGACGCAGCGCTGAAGTATGACCTCGGCCGTTTCGGTCTGCCAGGCTCTTCTGTGGGTGTTAATATCAACAACCTGTTCGATCGTGAATACGTGGCCAGCTGCTACCGTGATTACGCTTGCTACTGGGGCGCTGAACGTCAAATCGTTGGTACTGCCACCTTCCGCTTCTGATTCGTCAGGACGAAGATGTTGTGATTTTGGGCGGCCTCAGGGCCGCCCCTTCAGAATCAAATCGGTTTTGTGCTTATTAACCAGGAATCACCATGCAGCATCCGCACCACGAAGAAACCACCTTCACGCTGGATAATGTCAGCTTTCGCGTGCCTGGGCGCACGTTGCTGCATCCACTTTCACTCACCTTTGCACCGGGTAAAGTGACGGCGCTGATTGGCCACAACGGCTCGGGTAAATCCACCTTGCTGAAAATGCTGGGGCGTCACCATGCGGCGAGTGAAGGCCAGGTGCTGTTGAACCGCGATGCGGTGGAGAACTGGGGCAGCAAAGATTTTGCCCGCCAGGTGGCGTATTTGCCGCAGCAGTTACCGGCGGCAGAAGGGATGACGGTGCGTGAGCTGGTGGCGATTGGTCGTTATCCCTGGCACGGTGCGCTAGGGCGCTATGGCCAGGAAGATCGCGACCGCGTAGAGGAAGCGATTACGCTGGTGGGACTGAAACCGTTTGCCGGGCGTCTGGTCGATAGCCTGTCCGGCGGCGAACGTCAGCGAGCGTGGTTGGCGATGCTGGTGGCGCAAAATAGCCGCTGCCTGCTGCTGGATGAACCCACTTCAGCGCTGGATATCGCCCATCAGGTTGATGTGCTGGCACTGATTCAACGCCTCAGCCGTGAGCGCGGGTTAACGGTGATTGCCGTGCTGCATGACATCAATATGGCGGCGCGTTATTGCGACCGTCTGGTGGCGCTGCGAGGCGGCGAAATGATTGCGGAAGGCGGGCCTGACGTCATCATGCAGGCCGATGTGCTGGGCAATATCTACGGTATTCCGATGGGCATCTTACCCCATCCACAAGGCGGTGCTCCCGTCAGTTTTGTTTACTGAGGCCTCGCCATGTTCGACATTTCACGCCGTCGCTTGCTGACGACGCTGGCACTGACGCCACTGATGAACGTTGCCCCATTGCGTGCGGCAACGCCCGATCTGCAGCGCATCCTGGCGCTGGAATGGCTACCCGTTGAGCTACTGATGGCGCTCGGTGTATCGCCGCTCGGTGTGGCTGATTTGCGTAACTACAACATCTGGGTTGGCGAGCCGATGCTATCCGCCAGCACCATCGATCTCGGCCTGCGCACCGAACCCAATCTGGAACTGATGACGCAGCTCGAACCTTCCTTAATTCTGCACTCCAACGGCTACGGTCCGGGATTGGATAAACTCGAACGCATCGCGCCGACCATGGGCTTTGATCTGAATAGCGGGGACGGCAAACCGTTAAGTACTGCTCGCAAATCACTGCATGCGCTTGGTGCCCGACTGGGACGGGAAGCGCAGGCGGTACAGCATCTGCAATTCCTGGATGAGCAGCTCGCGGCAGC
The DNA here is from genome assembly GCF_000963985.1 of Pantoea sp. BL1. Lineage (NCBI taxonomy): Bacteria > Pseudomonadati > Pseudomonadota > Gammaproteobacteria > Enterobacterales > Erwiniaceae > Pantoea > Pantoea sp. BL1. The sequence continues at coordinate 79,206 of NZ_JZRH01000016.1, forward strand.
GCGCGAGCGTCTTAAACCCTGGGCAGATCGTCCGGTGCTGCTGATGTCATTGATGGACAGCCGTCACGCCATCACGTTTGGCACCAACAGTCTGTTCCTCGAAGTGATGGAAATCCTTGGCCTGAGTAACGCCTGGCAGGGTGAAACCAATTTCTGGGGCAGTGCCGTGGTTGGGCTTGAGCGGTTAGCCGATGTCGGCGATGTGCAGGTGATCTGTTTTGATCACGATAACGATCGTGACATGCAGCAGGTGATGAAAACTGCGCTGTGGCAGGCGCTGCCGTTTATCCGCGCGGGCCGCTTCCAGCGTGTGCCTGCCGTCTGGTATTACGGCGCGACCTATTCAGCGCTGAAATTTGTCCGCGTGCTGGAACACGCGCTGGAGTCGCACTGATGCGCCATCGTCTCTTTCCTGTGATGCTGCTAAGCAGCATGTTTTTACTGGCGCTGGCGCTGACTTTTATCAATCTGCGTGACGCGCTGCCAACCGCGCAGTGGTCACAAGCCTTCTTTGCGCCGGACATCAACAGTATCCAACAGGTGGTGTTCCATCACAGCCTGTTATCGCGTCTGGCTCTGGCGCTGTTGGTGGGGGCAGGTCTCGGATTGGCCGGTTTACTGTTTCAGCAGGTGCTGCGCAATCCGCTGGCGGAACCGACCACGTTGGGTGTGTCATCCGGCGCACAGCTCGGCATCACGGTCGCCACGCTCTGGCACTTGCCGGGCGGTGAGCTGACGCAGCAATTTGCTGCGATGGCGGGCGCAGTGCTGGTGGGCATCCTGGTATTTGGCGTGGCCTGGGGCAAACGGCTGTCACCCGTGACGCTGATCCTCGCCGGGCTGGTCCTGAGCCTGTATGCCGGCTCGGTGAATCAAATATTTGCCATCTTTAATCACGACCAACTGCTGAATATGTTCCTGTGGAGCACCGGCGCACTGAATCAGATGGATGGGCACAACGTCGCCATGCTGTGGCCGCGTCTGCTGCTGGCTTTTGTCGTGGCGCTGGCATTGCTGCGTCCCCTGACGCTCATGGGGCTTGATGACGGCGTAGCAAAAAACCTCGGTCTGGCACTGTCTGCTGCGCGCGTCGGCGCACTCGCTCTGGCGATTCTGCTGAGTGCGCAGTTGGTGAACGTCGCCGGGATTATCGGTTTTATCGGGCTGTTTGCACCACTGCTGGCGAAAATGCTCGGAGGGCGTCGCTTACTCAGCCGCATGCTGCTGGCTCCGCTGATTGGTGCCTTACTGCTGTGGCTGGCCGATCAGTGCGTATTGTGGCTGACCAGCCACTGGCGCGAGGTTTCCACCGGCACAGCGACCGCATTGATTGGCGTACCGATTCTGCTGTGGCTATTGCCGCGTTTACGCACCGGCTCGGTTCCACCGGCGATGAATATGGGTGACAAGGTGCCGGCAGAACGCCAAAAGGTGGTGCTGTGGTGTGTCATTGGCCTTGGGGTGCTGGCGCTGCTGAGCGTTATCGGCATCTCCTTTGGTCGTGATGCACACAGCTGGACCTGGGTGAGTGGCGAGATGCTGCATCAACTGCTGCCGTGGCGTGCACCACGCGTGCTGGCGGCGTTAGTCGTGGGGATGATGCTGGGTGTTGCAGGTGCGTTGATTCAGCGCCTCACTGGCAACCCGATGGCAAGTCCGGAGGTGTTAGGCATCAGTTCCGGCGCGGCCTGTGGTGTGGTCGTGATGATGTTCTTTGTACCGGGTGACGCCGTGGCGTGGTTGCTGCCCGCTGGCGCATTAGGCGCGGCGCTGACGCTGCTGGTGATTATGCTGGTCGCCAGTCGCGGAGGTTTCTCACCGGAGCGTATGTTGCTCGCGGGCATGGCGCTCAACAGTGCCTTTGTCACCTTGCTGATGGTGCTAATGGCGAGTGGCGATCCGCGCATGGGCGGCCTGCTGAGCTGGATTTCCGGTTCAACTTACAACATCAATATGCCGCAGGCAGTGCAAAGCGCCGTGGTGGGTATCTTATTCATTGCGCTCGCACCACTGGCGAGCCGCTGGCTCACACTGCTGCCGCTGGGTAGTGCGACGGCACGTTCAGCAGGGATGGCATTAACGGGTTCGCGTCTGGCCCTGCTGCTGCTGGCGGCGGCGTTAACGGCCACGGCGACCTTGACCATCGGCCCGTTGAGTTTTGTCGGTTTGATGGCGCCGCATATCGTGCGCATGCTGGGGTTCAGGCGCGCATTACCGCAGGTGTTGATGGCGGGATTACTAGGTGGCGGATTGATGGTGTTTGCAGACTGGTGCGGCAGGATGCTGGCGTTCCCGGATCAGATCCCTGCAGGTTTAATGGCGACTTTCTTCGGCGCGCCGTATTTTATCTGGCTGTTGCGTCGCGCATAAATGCGCAAGCTACGGCATTCGGTGCCTGTAAAGCGGCTGCGGATAAATGCGCAAACTACGGCATTCTGTGTCGGTAAGGTGGCTGCGGATAAATGCGCAAATTACGGCAATAGGTGTATGCGGAGCAGCAGCGCCTAAGGGACAGACGTGCACATCAATGTAGGGGCGCCATTCATGGCGCCCGCTAATGGCTTACAGCTTCGCAAAGCTGCGGCGTGCCGCATCAATGGTGCGCTGAATATCTTCCTGGCTGTGTGCCAGTGACATAAAGCCTGCTTCAAAAGCAGAAGGTGCGAGGTAAACGCCTTCTTCCAGCATCAGGTGGAAGAAGCGCTTGAAGCGCTCAACGTCGCATTTTGTCACGTCGGCATAGCAGGTTACGCTCTCGGCATCGGTGAAGAAAATGCCGAACATGCCGCCAACGTGGTTGATCACCAGCGGAATGTTTTCTGCTTTTGCTGCTGCCAGCAAGCCTTCAGACAGTTGAGTGGTGAGGTCGGTCAGGGTGCTGTGCGTGCCTGGTTGAGCAATCTGCGTCAGACAAGCAAAACCGGCCGCCATGGCAATCGGGTTACCGGAAAGCGTACCCGCCTGGTAAACCGGACCCGTTGGCGCCAGTGCAGCCATCACATCACGACGACCACCAAATGCGCCCACCGGCATGCCGCCACCGATGATTTTGCCGAGGCAGGTCAGATCCGGCGTCACATCGTAATAAGCCTGAGCACCACCCAGCGCCACGCGGAAACCGGTCATCACTTCATCGATAATTAGCAGTGCGCCAAATTCATCACAGAGTGCGCGCAGGCCCGGCAGGAAGTCTGGCTGCGGAGGGATGCAGTTCATGTTGCCGGCAACCGGCTCAACGATGATACAGGCGATATCGTCAGGATACTGCTCGAAGGCTTCGCGCACGGACGCCAAATCGTTATAAGTGCAGGTCAGGGTGTGTTTAGCGAAATCAGCGGGAACACCCGGAGAATTTGGCTGGCCCAGGGTCAACGCGCCGGAACCGGCTTTCACCAGCAGGCAATCTGCGTGGCCGTGGTAGCAGCCTTCAAATTTGATGATTTTATCGCGATGGGTGAAGCCACGGGCCAGACGGATGGCGCTCATGGTGGCTTCGGTGCCGGAGTTCACCATACGCACCATGTCCATACTTGGCACCAGCTCACACACCAGCTCGGCCATTTTCACTTCCATTTCGGTTGGGGCACCGAAACTTAAACCACGAGATGCCGCTTCAATCACCGCATTGCGGATATTGGCGTTGTTATGCCCCAGCACCATTGGGCCCCATGAACCGACATAGTCGATGTAGGCTTTGCCATCGGCGTCATACAGATAAGCGCCGTCGGCGCGTTCGATGAACAGCGGCACACCGCCCACACCGGTAAAAGCACGTACCGGGGAGTTCACACCGCCAGGGATCAGGCGTTGCGCTTCGGCATACAGGTTTTCTGACTTACTCATTGCTCGGCTCCTGCTGTTCTGGAAAAAAATTCTGGCGCCATTCTAAGGGAAGAGTCGCCTGATTAGAAAGGCAAGCGGGTGCGAAAGCCTTTTAAAGCTATACTTTAGCGCAGCGCAGGCGGCACACAGTGTCAAGCGCAGTACTTGATTGCACTGGGCGGCTGGCAGATAATAGCGGAATTAAGGTCGTTTTCTGACCTGGACGTTTACCCGGAGTAAAACATGAGTGACGACGTAGCAGCGCTGCCTTTGCAATTCACTGAAGCAGCAGCGAAAAAAGTAAAAAATTTGATCGCGGATGAAGAAAATCCAGAGCTGAAACTGCGCGTGTACATCACCGGTGGCGGTTGCAGTGGATTCCAGTACGGTTTTACGTTTGACGATCAAATGAATGACGGCGACATGACCATTGAAAAGCAGGGCGTGGCGCTGGTTGTTGATCCAATGAGCCTGCAGTATCTGGTGGGCGGTTCGGTTGATTACACCGAAGGTCTTGAGGGTTCACGTTTTATCGTGACAAACCCGAACGCGAAAACCACTTGCGGTTGCGGCTCTTCCTTCAGCATCTGATCCCTTTTCTGACCGCCGTTCTGGCGGTCAGAACTTTACCACTCAACAGTCACTAGTCGTGACGTCTCACGACGCTTCGCATCGCGTTTTAGCACGCTTTCGGTCACGCGCGGCTGTGCACTGAAGTGACGTCCACAATCAATCGATGGCAATGTTTGTTCGCTTTGGCGTGAGATATCGCAGCGGGAAAAGAGTGTCAGCGTGACGGCAATAGAGCCGGTGGAGGTCGCCGCGCCAATTGGCGCAGCCATCGCGAGCCCTATGGCCAGGAGCAGTGCTCTGGTCATTGATAATTCCTGGTGAAGTCAAAAGTTGCGCGTTGCGCAAAAAGGGCACCGAGCATACGTGGCCGCAGTGCCTTGTATTTTGATTTTCGACAATTTTTGCCGAATCTTTAATCTTTTTTGGTGCTATTTTTCGCCGGATGTAAATCTGCACACAGCTGTTTGGCTGCCAGCAGGATACGCGGACCCGGTCGGCTCAGCCAGTCATCGTTAATGGCAATCACCGGCACCGCCAGTTGTGGCTGCCAGAATTTCACAATATTCGCGGCTTGCGTACGGTCACCGCCAATCACAATCGCCTGGGGATGACGCGCCAGCACTTGCTCACGGCTCACCTGTGGCCAGCTTACGCGACTGTCAGCAAAGATATTTTTACCGCCACACAGCGTGATCACTTCGTTTTGCAACGTATTACGCGATGCAGTAAACAGCGGCTGTTGACCAAACTGCAAAAACAGGGGGATCGGCGTGCGTTGTTGATACTGTTGACGCAACTCATCCTCTTGCTGGCGCAGCGCCTGTGCGGCAGCCGCCGCTTGCTGAGGCTGTGGACTCCACGGTTTGAGCGCTGCTAGCGCATCAATCATCTGATCAATGGTCTGCGGATCAATCCATTCGACTTTAATGCCCAGACGTTGCAGTTGATCGATCTGCCGCTGCGGATTGCCGCCGCGCCAGGCCAGCACCACATCCGGTTTCAGCTGCAGGATGCGTTCAACGTTGATGCCCTGCCAGTTTGCCACCTGCTCTAGCTGTTGGGCCTGCGCCGGAAAATCTGAATAGGCGCTGACCGCTACCGGCGTAATGCCTGCAGCGAAAGCCAGTTCGGTGAGATGGGGCGATAGCGTGATAACGCGCGGGGCAGCGGCAAACAGGCTATTGCCGATCAGCAATAGCCCCAGTAGCCAATATTTAGCCACGCGCCAGTTGTGCCAGCAGGTTTTCAACCATCAGCGACGATTGCTTAGCGGCAACAACCAGGAACTCATCAAAGCTCAGGTGGGATTCTTTGTCCGCGACATCGGAAATTGCACGCACCACTACAAACGGCACCTTGAACTGGTGGCAAACGTGACCGATGGCGGTGGCCTCCATCTCCACGGCGATCGCCTGTGGGAAGGTGGTGCGAATGCGTGCCAGTGGCTCAGCACCGTTGATGAAGGCATCACCGCTGACCACTAAACCGCGCACCGCGTTGAGATCCAGCTGCTTAATCACCTGCTCTGCAGCGGCGATCAGTTTTTCATCCGCCACAAAGGCTGCCGGGCAACCGGCCATCTGACCCGGTTCGTAACCAAATGCGGTAACGTCGGCATCGTGATAACGCACTTCATCGGAGACCACGATATCGCCCACTTTCAGTGAAGCGGCCAGACCACCCGCAGAGCCGGTATTGATCACCAGGTCGGGTTTGCACAGCTCCAGCAGCAGGGCCGTGCCGAGCGCCGCCGCGGTTTTACCGATGCCTGATTTCAGCAGAGCAACCTCAACACCGTTCAGCGTGCCGGTATAAATTTCACAACCAGCCAGCGTCAGCGTCTGACGGTTTTCGATTTTGTCACGCAGCAGGGTGACTTCCTGCTCCATCGCGCCAATAATGCCTGCTTTCATAAAGAATCTCGCTGTAGTTATGGATGTAAAGCTTAAAAGTGAGGCATAGTCTACCATGGCTGGCAGAGGATGAATTCACCAAAAAATAAGGGGTAATGATGGCGCCGATCAATTTCAGAAATAAGATCAGTTTCACCCGCCCTTATACCAGCCGCAAAGATCCTGAGGGCGAATACTTTATTACACGGCACTTTGAGAGTGACCGTGGCCGCATCATCAATTCTGCCGCGATCCGCCGTCTGCAACAAAAGACTCAGGTATTTCCACTGGAGCGTAATGCAGCGGTGCGTTCGCGTTTGACCCACTCGCTGGAAGTGCAGCAAACCGGGCGCTATATCACCAAAGAGATCCTGCAATACCTGAAAACGCAGGGCGGCGGACTGGCACATTACGGGCTGGATGAGTTTGAAGGCGCGTTTGAGAGTCTGATTGAGATGGCCTGCCTGCTGCATGACGTGGGTAATCCGCCGTTTGGTCACTTTGGTGAAGCCGCCATCAATGACTGGTTTGACGACAATCTGCCTCTTGAACTCGTGGACCCGCTGGTGGCGGGCGTGGCAGATGAGCATCAGCGCGCCGATTTTAACCAGCTAAATGCAATGATTCGTCAGGATTTGTGCCACTTCGAAGGCAATGCACAGGCGATTCGCCTGGTGCATACGCTGCTGCAGCTCAATCTTAGCTATGCGCAGGTAGCCTGTATTTTAAAATATACCGCCCCCGCATGGTGGCAGGGCGATAAGCCGGCAGAATTTAGCGTACTGATGAAAAAGCCGGGTTTTTATTTGTCCGAGCGTGAATATGTGGCTGATTTACGCGCAGCCACCCATATTAAAGAGCATCATCGCTATCCACTCACCTGGATTATGGAAGCCGCTGACGATATCTCATACTGTATTGCCGATTTAGATGACGCGGTCGAAAAAGACATTTTTGATGTTGAGACCTTGTATAAGTCTCTGCTTAAAGCCTGGGGGACGGTAAATAGTGGTGATGCGTTCAGTCGCACAGTGAGCGAGGCATGGAAAGAAGCCAACCAGAAAAAACGCCGTAGCCTGAGCGATCAATTTTTCATGTCATTACGAGTTAACGTGCAAAATGTGTTGGTTAGCCATGCCGTGCGCCGTTTTGTCGATAACCTTCCGGCTATTTTTGAAGGGAACTTCAATCATGCGCTGCTGGAAGATGACGGTGATGAAGGCCGTCTGTTGAAATTATTTAAAACCGTGGCGCGCCAGCAGGTATTTAATCATCCAGAAGTTGAACAGCTCGAATTACAAGGCTATCGGGTGATAAAAGGGCTGCTGGAAATCTATCAGTCATTAATGTTGCTGGATTATGAACAATTTACTACGCTGATAAACGACGATTTTCTGCCGAAATATCCGATTGAAACGCGACTTTTTCATAAGCTTTCAGGAAAACATCGAAAAGCTTATCAGCAGCAGATGCGGGCACTGATTGTCGAGCATAAATATCAACGCTTTTTGTGGGAGCGTTATTATCGTTCGCGGTTGATTCAGGACTATATCAGCGGGATGACAGACAATTATGCGTGGGATGAGTATCGTCGTTTGATGGCCGTGGAATAAGCTGAGTTTTGTAAAGATGAAGAATAAATTTTTACCTTTGCCCAAAACTTCATTAGGAACTTCGCGCTAAAAACTTAATCTCACCATCACGACCACAGCAATGGTCTGGCCGTAAATCTTAGAGAGACACAGACAAATGAAAAAAAGCACATTAATGTTAAGTGCGCTGGCGCTTAGTCTGGGCATGGCATTGAGCCCTGTCAGTTTCGCGGCGGAAAGTGCTTCCTCCTCGAACCAACAGTTGCCAAGCCTGGCGCCGATGCTGGAAAAAGTGATGCCTTCCGTGGTGAGTATTAGCGTTGAAGGCAGCACCACGGTGAAAACCCCACGCATGCCGCAGCAATTCCAGCAATTTTTTGGTGATAACTCGCCATTCTGCCAGGACGGTTCGCCATTCCAAAGCTCGCCAATGTGCCAGGGTGGCGGTGAGGGTAGCCAGGGCGGTGACAACGGCGGCGCCAACACCCAACAGCAAAAATTCCGTGCGCTCGGTTCGGGTGTCGTGATTAATGCCGATAAAGGCTATGTCGTCACCAACAACCATGTGGTGGATAACGCCACCAAAATTCAGGTGCAGCTGAGCGATGGCCGTCGCTATGACGCCAAAGTGATTGGTAAAGATCCGCAGTCTGATATCGCTCTGATTCAACTGCAGGACGCGAAGAACCTGACGGCGATTAAGATCGCTGACTCCGATGACTTACGCGTCGGTGATTACACGGTCGCGATCGGTAACCCGTATGGCCTCGGTGAAACGGTGACCTCCGGTATTGTTTCTGCACTGGGTCGTAGCGGCCTCAACGTCGAGAACTACGAGAACTTCATCCAGACCGATGCCGCCATCAACCGTGGTAACTCTGGTGGTGCGCTGGTGAACCTGAACGGTGAGCTGATCGGGATTAACACCGCGATTCTGGCACCAGACGGCGGCAACATCGGTATCGGCTTTGCTATCCCAAGTGCGATGGTGAAAAACCTGACGGCGCAGATGATCGAGTATGGCCAGGTTAAGCGCGGCGAGCTGGGCATTATGGGTACCGAGTTAAACTCGGAGCTGGCGAAAGCGATGAAAGTCGATGCCCAGCGTGGTGCCTTTGTTAGCCAGGTTCTGCCTAACTCAGCAGCGGCAAAAGCGGGTGTGAAAGCCGGCGATGTCGTGGTGTCGATGAATGGCAAACCGTTGACCAGTTTTGCCGCGCTGCGTGCAGAAGTGGGCTCACTGCCAGTGGGCACCAAACTGCAGCTGGGTCTTTTACGTGACGGTAAACCGGTGACTATCACGGTTGAACTGCAGCAGAGTTCGCAGGAAAAAGTGCAGTCCGCCACTATCTACACTGGCATTGAAGGTGCCGACCTGAGCAACATCGACAGCAACGGCCAGAAAGGCGTGCGCGTGGATAATGTGAAGGCGGGCAGTGCTGCAGCGCGTATTGGTTTGAAGAAAGGTGACGTGATTATGGGCGTTAACCAGCAGGCGATTGCCAACCTTGGTGAACTGCGCAAAATTCTCGACACCAAACCGTCCGTGCTGGCCCTGAACGTGCAGCGTGGTGACAGCAGCCTTTATCTGCTGATGCAGTAAGTCTTAGATAATTGAGTACAGGCGAGCTTCGGCTCGCCTTTTTTGTTTTTGTCAGCAGAACTGCGCCATTGGCTAGCATCAACACCATTTTAGTGTGGTCCACATTGTGCAGATGTCCGTTTCGCAATGTGACGCCTACCGCAATTCCCGTATTCTCTATCCGGCTATGTGCAGTTGCACAATGCCAGGCGTGCGTGGGATGCGTATTCTGTCAATTCTTCCCTTTCTCTGGAGTGATTGATGGCCACCTATCATCTCGATGCGCGACTGGCTCAGGATATTGTTGCCCGCACCATGCAAATTATTGACAGTAATGTCAACGTGATGGATGCACGCGGCCGCATTATTGGCAGCGGCGATCGTGAGCGTATTGGCGAATTGCACGAAGGTGCGCTGCTGGTGTTATCGCAGGGAAGGGTAGTGGACATTGATGAGGCCGTGGCGAAACATCTGCACGGCGTGCGTCCTGGCATCAACCTGCCGTTGCGTATTGATGGTGAGATTGTCGGTGTAATTGGCCTGACCGGCCAGCCGGCAGCGCTGCGTCACTACGGTGAACTGGTGTGTATGACCGCCGAAATGATGCTGGAACAAGCGCGGCTGTTGCACATGCTGGCGCAGGATAGCCGTTTGCGCGAAGAGCTGGTGCTGAACCTGATTCGTAGCGATACGCTTTCACCGGCGTTGAGCGAGTGGGCGCAGCGCCTGGGCATCGATCTCAATCAACCGCGCGTGGTGGCGGTGGTGGAAGTCGACAGCGGCCAGCTTGGCGTTGACAGTGCGATGTCGGAATTGCAGCAGTTACAAACACTGCTGACAACGCCGGATCGTGACAACCTGATTGCTATCGTCTCACTCACTGAAATGGTGGTGTTGAAACCGGCGCTCAACGCCCACGGCCGTTACGATCAAGACGATCACCGCCGTCGCGTGGATCAGTTATTACAGCGTATGAAAGAGAGTGGGCAGGTGCGAATGCGCATCGCGCTGGGTAATTTCTTTACCGGTCCCGGCAGTATTGCGCGTTCCTACCGTACGGCGCGCACCACCATGATGGTGGGTAAACAGCGCATGCCGGAACAGCGCAGCTTCTTCTATCAGGATTTGGTGCTACCCGTACTGCTGGATAGCCTGCGCGGTGGCTGGCAAGCGAATGAACTGGCGCGTCCGTTGGCGAAACTCAAAGCCAATGATAATAATGGATTATTGCGGCGTACGCTGGTGGCGTGGTTCAGTCATAACGTGCAGCCAAGCGCCACGGCACGCGCACTGTTTATCCATCGTAATACGCTCGAGTATCGCCTGAACCGCATTTCCGAGCTGACCGGATTGAACCTCGGCAATTTTGACGATCGATTGCTGCTGTATGTGGCGCTGCAACTGGATGAACAGAGCTAGCCCTTAGCATGGCCAGGAGAGGAAGATGTCCCGATTGAATGTGCGCCTGGTCTGGCTGTTGGCCGGCTTGCTGGTGACCGCGACCTGTCATGCCAAAGCCGTTTCGCTGGCCTTTTTATCTGGCGAAGAGATGCAACAGACGCGAACTGCGCTGCAAAATCATCAGGCTGCGCCACAGACTGAGCAGGCGTGGCAGCAACTCAAGCAGGCTGCCGATCGCGCGCTTAAACAGCCCAATCCCAGCGTGACGCAGAAAGGGATGTTACCTCCCAGCGGTTCCCGCCATGATTATCTCAGCCTGAGTGCTTACTGGTGGCCGAATCCCGACAAGCCCAATGGCTTGCCATGGGAACGTCGTGATGGTGCGGTCAATCCGGCGAGTAAAAACGATCAAAGCGATGGTGTGCGTCTGGCTCGTTTCACCGCAGACGTGCAGGCATTGGCGCTTGCCTGGTATTTCTCCGGCGAAACCCGTTATGCAACCAAAGCCCAATCGATGATTCGCACCTGGTTTATCGATCCCGCCACCCGCATGAATCCCAATCTTAATTATGCTCAGGGCGTGCCGGGTAAGGCTGAGGGCCGCCACACCGGTGTGCTGGATGGGCGTTACTTTGCCACGCGTATAGTGGATGCACTGCAGCTACTGCAGGATTCGCCCGGTTGGCGCCAACAGGATCAGGCTGCACTGCAGGCATGGTTTAGCGATTATCTCGACTGGCTATTGCACAGTAAGCTGGCACAAGGCGAGCGTGATGCGCCCAATAACCATGGCAGCTGGTATGCGGCTCAGGTGGCGGGTATCGCGTGGTATTTGCATCAACCTCAGGTCATTCAGCAGATGGTGGTTTTAGCTCAGGATAAAATCGCCGGGCAAATTCGTGCGGACGGAACGCAGCCACTGGAACTGGCGCGCACGCGCTCGTTCCATTATAGCTATTTCAATTTGCAGGCACTGACGAGCCTTGCGCAGTTGTCACAGCGAAGCGGAACAGGCGATCTCTGGCACTATCATCAGCAGGGTGGTTCGCTGTTGAGTGCGCTGGATTACATGGCACCTTTCAGTGATAGCAGCAAAACCTGGCCATGGAAAAATCGCGATCGTGTCAGTCTGCGCTTGATTCCGCTTCTTACGCTCACAGATAACAGCCTGAACAGCGACCGCTATCAGCGTTGGATCCATCGCGCGATCGAAACGCAATCGATGGCCAATACCAGCCCTGCAGCGCGCGGTGCGGAAAGAGAAGCGCTGCGTGATGTGTGGTTGTTATCGCGTCCCCCCACGTATCGGTGATGGGAAGGTTATATCCGAGGCTGCGTGCTGTTAAGCATTAGACTCATCGACGCCCTGTGCGCAGCATCGGCATCGCCAATCATGATCGCTTCATAAATCTTACGGTGTTCGTCCAAAAAAATATCCTGCGCGCTGGAAGGCCAGGTAAAGAAGCATTTAAAGATGGTTTCCAGCAAATTACCTAACGGAATGTAAAAACAGTTGTCCGTTGAGTGAAAGATCAGGCGATGAAAGGCACTGTCTGCCTCCAGCCAGCGAGCAAGATCGAATTTACTCGCCGCGCAAACAGCGATCATTTCGCGAAATAACAGAGAAAGTTCGGTGCGTTGTGCCTGAGTGGCGTGTAGCGCAGCCAGTCTGGCAGCCTGCGGTTCGATAGCCTCACGGAAGGCCAGAAACTGTTGATACATCTCTGCCGTAGATTCGATGCTCTGCATCCATTCCAGCAGTTGCACATCAAGCAGATTCCAGTATGTGCGGTCGCGAACGTGTGTGCCGAGCTTGGGGCGCGATTCTATTAATCCCTTCGAAGAGAGCAGTTTGAGCGCGTCACGCACGGCCGTTCGGCTGACGCCAAAGTGGCTGCACAGTTCCACTTCACTGGGCAGAACATCACCGGCTTTAAGCGTTCCTGAGAGAATTTTTTGCGCGAGGTCACCGGCGATATGAACATCCAGACCGCGCTGTCCTGAGATGATGGCTGCGAATTGCATAGTTTTTGTTATGCCTGAAGTCAGACATAACCCGATACTAGCCAGGGATTATGAATTCAGATAGGTGAAACAGGCCCAGATAAAACTGAAACAAGGCAAAAAAAAGGCCAGCATAAGCTGGCCCTGGGAACGCGGAGGGAAATTAACGACCGTTGCGGGTCAGTTGATCCAGATCGGATTCAATTTCAGCGATCTTATTCGATACCACGTTTTCCAGATGACGCAGATCGGCGAGGATTTTGCGCTTCAGATCGACTTCAACCTGATCGCGCTGGCAGATCTGGTCCAGTTCATCGATCACGTAACGCAGGTTCGGGCTGATTTCCTGTACTTCTTTATAGCCCTGGCTGGTGTGATCGGCCACAACGGTTTTACGTTGACGCGGGTATTTGAATTTCACGCTTTTGGCGAAGAATTCACCTTTGTCTTTGCGGAAATAGATTTTCAGAATGTCGTTGCTGGCTTCCTGACGCAGGCTGTAACGGTCGATGTCTTCAGGAGAGCTGATACCTAAGCTTTTCAGGTTGTCGTACATAGCGTTTATATTCCATCTAAGAGTGGGTGAGCGCGCAGGACTATCATCATCATTCGGGATGCGGCAGATACGCAGCAACCGGAACGCTTACGGCATACTTAATCAACTGTAGACACAAAAACCGGGATGAACAGTGCGCGACCGGAGTTAACTGGCGCGGATTATGAACTGTTTGAAAAATAAACGCACCAGATAATTCGCGGCGCGAAGCAGGTAGTTAAGGCAAGAGTGTAAAGAAAAAATTACGGGCCTGAATACAGGCCCGTTGGCGGGTGTTTTGACTCAAGTCTGACTTAGTCGATGGTACGCAGCAGTTCGTTGATGCCGGTTTTCGCCAGCGTTTTAGCGTCCACTTTCTTCACAATCACGGCGCAGTACAGGCTGTAGCTACCATCTTTAGACGGCAAGTTGCCCGATACCACCACTGAACCCGCTGGCACGCGGCCGTAATGCACTTCACCAGTTTCACGATCGTAGATTTTGGTGCTCTGACCGATGTAAACGCCCATGGAGATCACTGAACCTTCTTCAACGATCACGCCTTCAACGATTTCAGAACGTGCGCCGATGAAGCAGTTGTCTTCGATGATGGTTGGGTTAGCCTGCAGTGGCTCCAGAACACCGCCGATGCCGACGCCGCCTGACAGGTGAACGTTTTTACCGATCTGCGCACAGGAACCTACGGTGGCCCAGGTGTCAACCATGGTGCCTTCATCTACGAAAGCACCGATGTTGACGTAAGAAGGCATCAGCACGGTGTTACGTGCAATGAACGCGCCCTGACGCACGGCAGCGGGTGGGACAACGCGGAAGCCTGCATTTTTGAAGCGTGCTTCATCCCAGTTAGCGAACTTCATTGGGACTTTGTCGTAAAAACGGGTTTCTGCGCCTTCCATCACCTGGTTGTCATTGATGCGGAACGACAGCAGCACTGCTTTCTTCAGCCACTGATGCGTTACCCACTCTCCGTTGATCTTTTCAGACACGCGCAGTTCGCCGCTATCCAGCAGGCCGATAACCTGTTCAATGGCTTCACGGGTCACGCTGTCCACGCTGGCTGGCGTGATATCGGCGCGGCGCTCAAAGGCAGATTCGATAACGCTCTGTAACTGTTGCATATTTTTTTCCTGATTCTGTCATAACGGAATGCACGCAAAAAAGCGTACATAGTAAAATTGCCTGGCAAACATCATTCATGTTGCAGGACAAAACACGATGTGTGTTTTGAACAGCGCTCGCGCTGGCCCCTTCGGGGCGAGGCCCATGGAAGGGTCGAGTAATATAGCCAACGCACCTGCAGCGTTAAGTATGGAAGCCAGGTCACAGTTTATCGTTTGGATTGAGGGCCTCTGTCAACCGTTGTTGCAGCACATTGCGCATTTCTACATCAAGTGCGCGCCGTTCGCTGTCCGCCAGGATGAAAAGATCCTCAACTCGTTCGCCAATCGTACTGATGCGCGCGCCGTGCAGAGAAACGCCGAGGTCGGCAAACACTTCCCCTACACGCGCCAGTAAGCCTGGCTGATCCAGCGCCACCAATTCCAGATAACTGCGACGGTCAGTGTGCGTCGGCAGGAAATTCACTTCGGTATCGACACTGAAGTGCTTAAGTCGTGCAGACTGGCGACGAGTGCGCGGCGGCACCCACTCGGTTTGGGTAATCGCTTGCTCCAGTGCCTGCATAATCATCGGATGACGATCGGCGGCCAGCGGACTGCCATCCGGCTCCAGCACAATGAAGGTATCCATCGCCATGCCGTCGCGGCTGGTAAAGATCTGGGCATCGTGCACGCTCAGGTTTCGGCGGTCCAGTTCACCGGCTACTGCGGCAAACAGGTGAGGGCGGTCCGGGCTCCAGATAAAGATTTCAGTCCCACCGCGTGTGGCCTGCGGGCTGACCAGCACCAGGGGTTTGGTGAGATCGTGGTCGATCAGATGACGCGCGTGCCATGCCAGCTGATTCGGCGTGTGACGCAGGAAATAGTCAGCACGGCAGCGGCTCCAGATATGGTGCAGGCGCTCTTCGTTGAGGTTTTCCATCCGCAACAGCGCGAGGGCCTGTAAGCGATGATGACGCACGCGTTCGCGCAAGTCCGGGCTGTTTTCCATGCCGCGACGCAGCTGTTTTTCGGTCGCGAAGAACAGTTCACGCAGCAGGCTCTGCTTCCAGCTATTCCACAGGCTTTCGTTGGTGGCGCAGATGTCGGCTACGGTGAGACACACCAGATAACGCAGGCGGTTTTCATTCTGCATGACTTCAGCGAACTGCTGAATCACGGTTGGATCCTGAATATCGCGACGCTGGGCGGTGACCGACATCAACAGATGATGGCGCACCAGCCAGGCCACCAACTGCGTTTCCCGCGAGTTGAGCCCATGCAATTCGGCAAAATCAAGCGCGTCCTGCGCCCCCAGAATCGAGTGGTCACCGCCGCGCCCTTTGGCGATATCGTGCAGCAAGGCAGCCATCAGCAGCAGTTCGATCTGTGGCAAACGCGGCCAGAGTTCTACACACAATGGGTGCATCGGACGCGTGGCTTCGTTGGCGAAGCTTTCCAGCTTTTGCAGGACGCGAATGGTGTGCTCATCCACCGTGTAAGCATGGAACAGGTCAAACTGCATCTGGCCGACAATATTGCCCCACAGCGGCGTATACGCCCAAAGGACACTGTGGCGATGCATCGGCACCAGCGCTCGCTTTACCGCGCCCGGATGGCGCAGAATCGCCATAAAGGTGTCACGCGCTTCGGCAATCTGGCACAGCGGCTGCTTCAGATGACGACGCGCATGGCGCAAGTGACGTAGCGTGGTGGAGTAAATGCCGGTGATGTTCTCATTACGGACCATCACATAGAACATGCGCAGAATGGCCTGCGGTTCACGTTCGAACAACGTGGGGTCACGCAGATCGATTAAATTGCCGCGCAGCTGGAAATCGTCATCAATGCTGCGCGGTTTTTCGGTGGTGGAGAGTGCGAGGATCGCTTCATCAAACAGCTGCAGCAGCATCTGATTGAGCTCACCAATGCGGCGCGTCACCCGGTAAAAATCTTTCATCATGCGCTCAACCGGCTCATTGCCTTCGCCGAGATAGTTGAGCCGCTGTGCCACAGTGAGCTGACGATCAAACAATAAGCGGTTGTCGTAGCGTGGTAACGTTAAGTGCAGCGCAAAGCGAATCCGCCAGAGGAACTCCTGGCATTCATTAATTTCATTGCGCTCGGCCTCCGTGATAAAGCCAAACCCCACCATCTCATCCATGGTGGTGGCACCGAAGTGGCGGCGCGCCACCCACTGTAAGGTGTGGATGTCGCGCAGGCCGCCGGGACTGCTTTTGATATCGGGTTCGAGATTGTAGCTGGTGCCGTGGTAGCGCTGATGACGTTCCTGTTGCTCTTCAATCTTTGCCGCAAAAAAGCGAGAGGACGGCCAGAAGCCATCGCTGAAAATGTTCTTCTGCAACTCAAGGAACAGGGCGACATCGCCTGTCAGCATGCGGGATTCAATCAGGTTGGTCGCGACAGTAAGATCGGACAAGCCCTCCAGCAAGCACTCTTCCAACGTGCGCACACTGTGGCCAACTTCGAGTTTTAAATCCCACATCAGCGTCAGGAGTTCGCTGGTGCGTTGCGCGGCCGCATCATCCAGTGGCTGGCGGCTGAGTATCAAGACATCGATATCGGAGAGCGGATGCAGTTCACCACGGCCATAGCCGCCCACCGCAACCAACGCAATCTCTTTCATTCTATCGAAGCCGTAGAAGCGCCACAGTCGGCGCAACAGGCGATCGATAAATAGCGTGCGGGCATCAATCAGTGATTCAACGTCAGTACCGGCATCAAAGGCCATACCGAGATGCTGCTGGAATTGCTCCAGATAGAGTTTTAATTTGTCACGCGTCAGGGCTTCATCGGGCCAGCTGGCGGGGGAATCAGTCAGGCCTTTGTGTACTGCTTCGGTCACGCTACCACTCATCGACATGCCTCGTAAGCGCCATAAAAAAGGCCGGCATTATGCCGGCCTGGTACTGTCTTGAAGAACGTTACGCGTTGTTTTCAAGCACCGCAGTAATGGTGTCATCTTCACGCAGCGTAAGAATCTCACAGCCGTTTTCTGTCACCACAATAGTATGCTCATACTGCGCGGACAAGCTGCGATCTTTGGTTTTTACGGTCCAGCCATCCTTCATGGTGCGGATACGATAATCACCGGCATTGACCATCGGCTCAACGGTGAAAGTCATCCCCGCCTGCAACACCACGCCGCCGTCATCAGCATCATAGTGCAACACCTGTGGCTCTTCGTGGAAACCTTTGCCGATGCCGTGGCCGCAGTATTCACGTACCACAGAGAAATCCTGTGCTTCAACATATTGCTGAATCGCACGGCCCAACTCACGCAGGCGGATGCCCGGTTTAACCAGACGCAGCGCAATGTAGAGGCTTTCCTGGGTGACACGGCACAGGCGCTCGCCTTGAATAGTCGGTTTGCCGACGATGAACATTTTCGAGGTATCGCCGTGATACTCGTCTTTGATCACCGTGACGTCGACGTTGACCACATCGCCATCTTTTAATACGCGATCATCGCTCGGGATGCCGTGGCACACCACTTCGTTAACCGAAATACACACTGATTTCGGAAAGCCGTGATAGCCAAGGCAGGCTGAGATAGCCTGCTGCTTATTCGTGATGTGATCGTGGCAGAGACGGTCGAGTTCACCTGTGGTCACACCCGGCACCACGTGCGGGGCGATCATTTCCAGCACTTCAGCAGCCAGACGGCCCGCCACGCGCATTTTTTCGATTTCTTCAGGGGTTTTGATTGAAATGGCCATTAAATAATCCGCAATTGCCGACATTTTCGACAATAATGAGTTCTGTGGCAGTCATGTTAGCAGTCAGTCATTAGGCTGCCAAATCGGGATGACTCCTCGCTCAAGCTGCTAACAACTGTTGGCGTATTCCTGCGCATTATGGTATAAAGCGCGCCGACGATTCTCTGTCACCTTCGTTTCGTTGGCTGGCAGGAAACGCATAAAACTCATTATGTGTACTAAAACACACATGTATCGACACATACGCCGGGGTGCCTTGAAAGAGGTCGGTTGTATGGGATACATGGAGGCCCAACCCCAATCATACTTTAGAGGTAATCATGGCAACTGTTTCAATGCGCGACATGCTCAAGGCTGGTGTTCACTTTGGTCACCAGACCCGTTACTGGAACCCGAAAATGAAGCCATTCATCTTCGGTGCTCGTAACAAGGTTCACATCATCAACCTTGAGAAAACTGTACCAATGTTCAACGAAGCTCTGGCTGAGTTGCAGAAGATCTCTTCACGTAAAGGCAAAATCCTTTTCGTTGGTACTAAGCGCGCTGCTGCCGAATCTGTAAAAGAGTCAGCTCTGAGCTGCGACCAGTTCTTCGTTAACCACCGCTGGTTGGGTGGTATGCTGACCAACTGGAAAACTGTTCGCCAGTCAATCAAGCGTCTGAAAGATCTGGAAACTCAGTCTCAGGACGGTACTTTCGACAAACTGACCAAAAAAGAAGCACTGATGCGTGCTCGTGAACTGGCCAAGCTGGAAAACAGCCTGGGCGGTATCAAAGATATGGGCGGTCTGCCGGATGCACTGTTCGTTGTTGACGCTGACCACGAACACATCGCAATCAAAGAAGCAAACAACCTGGGTATCCCAGTATTTGCTATCGTTGATACCAACTCTGATCCAGATGGCGTTGATTTCGTTATCCCTGGTAACGACGATGCGATCCGTGCTGTAAGCCTGTACCTGACTGCTGTTGCGACTACCGTGCGCGAAGGCCGTTCACAGGATCTGGCTGAGCAGGCTGAAGAAGCTGCTGAAGCTTAATAAGGTTCGCTCTTTCTAAGAGCCCTTAGACATCAGATGTTATCTGTTAAGGGGGCCGCACAGGCCCCTTTTATTTATCTAAGTTTGTCACGCTTCTTTCGGGTAAGCGGGGCAGAGTAAATTTTCCGCAACAAGTTTCTGACAGTGTTAACGCACACAGAGACGAATCGAGGATTCTGGAATGGCTGAAATTACCGCTGCATTGGTAAAAGAACTGCGTGAGCGTACTGGCGCAGGCATGATGGATTGCAAAAAAGCGCTGACCGAAGCGAACGGCGACATCGAGCTGGCGATCGAGAACATGCGTAAATCTGGCGCGATCAAAGCCGCTAAGAAAGCAGGCAACGTGGCTGCTGACGGCGTGATCAAAACCAAAATCGCTGACGGTTTCGCAGTGATTCTGGAAGTTAACTGCCAGACCGACTTCGTAGCTAAAGATGCTGGTTTCCAGGCTTTCGCTGATAAAGTGCTGGATGCAGCCACTGCAGGTAAAGTGACTGATGTTGAAGCTCTGAAAGCGCAGTTCGAAGAAGAACGCGTAGCGCTGGTTGCTAAAATCGGTGAGAACATCAACATCCGTCGTGTTGCTATCCTGGAAGGTGCTCAGCTGAACAGTTACCAGCACGGCGCACGTATCGGCGTTCTGGTTTCAACCACCGGTGCTGATGAAGAGCTGAGCAAGCAAGTTGCGATGCACGTTGCGGCAAGCAAGCCAGAATTCGTTAAGCCAGAAGACGTGTCTGCTGATGTGGTCGAGAAAGAGTACCAGGTTCAGCTGGACATCGCCATGCAGTCTGGCAAGCCTAAAGAAATCGCAGAGAAAATGGTTGAAGGCCGCATGAAGAAATTCACCGGCGAAGTTTCTCTGACCGGTCAGGCTTTCGTTATTGATCCAAGCAAAACTGTTGGCCAGGCTCTGAAAGAGAAAGGCGCAGACGTGATTAACTTCATCCGCTTCGAAGTGGGCGAAGGCATCGAGAAAGTTGAAGCTGACTTCGCAGCAGAAGTTGCTGCAATGTCCAAACAGTCTTAATGCTCCGAAAGAACCGCCGGAAGGCGGTTCTTTTTTGTCTGCGTTTTGCGTGGACCACTTTTCAGTCTCATCCCAATAGCTTTTTTCGTTCGCTAAGCGGATGATCGATCAGATTTAACTTCTCATTCATCATATCTTCCAGGAAGAATTGACCATGGCGACCAACGCAAAACCTGTATATCAACGTATCCTGCTAAAACTGAGTGGCGAAGCACTGCAAGGTGCCGAAGGTTTTGGTATTGACGCGAGCGTGCTTGACCGTATGGCGCAAGAGGTGAAAGAGCTGGTTGAGCTGGGCATCCAGGTGGGTGTGGTTATTGGTGGCGGTAACCTGTTCCGTGGCGCTGGCCTGGCACAGGCAGGCATGAACCGTGTGGTCGGCGATCATATGGGTATGCTGGCAACCGTGATGAACGGTCTGGCAATGCGAGACGCATTGCACCGTGCGTATGTTAACGCGCGTCTGATGTCCGCGATTCCGCTGAATGGCGTGTGTGATAACTACAGCTGGGCAGAAGCAATCAGCCTGCTGCGCAATAACCGCGTGGTGATTTTCGCCGCCGGTACTGGCAACCCGTTCTTTACCACTGACTCCGCCGCTTGTCTGCGTGGCATCGAAATCGAAGCCGATGTGGTGTTGAAAGCCACCAAAGTTGACGGTGTTTATTCAGATGATCCGGTGAAAAACCCGGACGCGACGCTGTATGAGCAGCTGACCTATGGCGAAGTACTGGATAAAGAGCTGAAAGTGATGGATCTGGCGGCCTTTACATTGGCTCGCGACCATCAATTGCCGATCCGCGTCTTCAACATGAACAAGCCTGGCGCACTGCGTCGCGTAGTGATGGGTGAAAAAGAAGGCACTCTGATTACGCATTAATACCCGACGCAAGATAAAATAAGGTATATTCTGTTGGCGCGATGCGTGGCATCGCGCAGCTTTCAGGATGATCGATGTTTATCGATACCACTTCCGGGTTGCCCGGAAATGGCCAGGTCAAACCGAATCCAAGGGTTTTAACGTGATTAACGACATTAAAAAAGATGCCGACACGCGCATGGAAAAATGCGTGGATGCATTCAAAAACCAAATCAGCAAAGTGCGCACCGGTCGTGCTTCGCCTTCACTGCTCGACGGCATTATGGTGCCTTACTACGGTACACCTACGCCATTGCGTCAGCTGGCTAGCGTCACGGTAGAAGATTCTCGTACGCTGAAAATCAACGTGTTTGACCGCTCACTGAGCCCGGCCGTTGAAAAAGCGATTATGGCATCTGACCTGGGTCTGAACCCAAGCTCAGCAGGTACCGATATTCGTGTGCCACTGCCAGCGCTGACCGAAGAGCGTCGTAAAGATCTGATCAAGGTCGTGCGTGGTGAAGCGGAGCAGGGGCGTGTTTCTGTTCGTAACGTGCGCCGTGATGCTAACGACAAGATCAAAGCACTGCTGAAAGACAAAGAGATCAGCGAAGACGACGAACGTCGCTCGCAGGATGAGATCCAGAAAATGACCGATGGCTACATCAAAAATGTTGATGTCGCATTGGCCGAAAAAGAAAAGGAACTGATGGATTTCTAATTCCATTAGATTACCTATACCCCAAATAATTCAGGGTGCAGGAAGGCGGCAAGAGAATGAATTCCCAGGAGCTTACTCAGTTAAGTGACTGGGGTGAATGAGCGTAGCCAACGCACCTGCAGCTTGAAGTATGACGGGTATAAAACGCCGTTCAGAGACGTTGTGCGACTCTGGCGGCGTTTTACATTGTGCCTGGCGCGGTTGCAGGCACGATCCACGACGTCACAGGGATAGCATGATGAAGCGATTAACTCTGCTGGGTTCCACCGGCTCGATTGGTACCAGCACGCTGGCCGTCATCGCAGCCAATCCAGACCTGTACCAGGTCACCGCGCTGGTGGCGGGTCAAAACGTAGCGCTGATGGTTGAACAGTGTCAGCAATTTACCCCACGCTATGCGGCGATGTCTGATGAAGCCTCCGCACAAGCGCTGCGTGAGCGACTGAGAGCATTGAATCTTCCTACCGAAGTGCTCTCCGGCGTTCAGGCGGCTTGCGAGCTGGCAGCACTCGATGAAGTGGATCAGGTGATGGCGGCTATTGTTGGCGCCTCCGGGCTGCAACCCACGCTTGCCGCGATTCGTGCTGGCAAAACCGTTTTACTCGCGAACAAAGAGTCACTTGTCACGTGCGGCCGCCTGTTTATGGAGGCCGTGCGTCATCACAAGGCGCAGCTGTTGCCGGTTGACAGCGAGCACAACGCCATTTTTCAGAGTTTACCCGCTTCCATACAGCATCAGTTGGGGTACGCTGATCTGCGAGAGAATGGCATTGATTCTATTCTCCTTACGGGATCGGGTGGCCCTTTTCGTGACACGCCATTAGCGGATTTGGCCGCTATGTCGCCAGATCAAGCGTGTGCGCATCCGAACTGGTCAATGGGACGTAAAATCTCCGTTGATTCGGCCACCATGATGAATAAAGGTCTTGAATACATTGAAGCCCGCTGGCTATTTAATGCCACTGACGCACAGATGGAAGTCATCCTGCATCCGCAGTCGGTGATTCACTCCATGGTGCGTTACTGCGATGGCAGTGTGCTGGCGCAGCTGGGATCGCCTGATATGCGAACCCCCATCGCGCACAGCATGGCATGGCCAGCACGTATTTCGGCCGGCGTAACGCCACTCGATTTCACGCGAATGAAGTCACTGACGTTTGCAGAGCCGGACTATGAGCGCTATCCCTGCCTGAAGTTGGCAATCGATGCTTGCTCAACAGGGCAGGCCGCCACCACCACGCTGAATGCGGCAAACGAAGTGGCCGTTGCGGCATTTCTGCAGCATCAGATTCGCTTTACCGACATCGCCGCCATCAACAGCGAAGTGCTGGCGTCCCTGATGTGCCAGGAACCGGGCAGCATTGAGGATGTGATGGAGATCGATCGGTTAGCGCGTATCTGTGCCACAGAATTGCTACCACGCTTTCGTTTAGCAGGTTGATACTTCCCGCTATTTGTTCGCTCAGGGTGAAAATGGTATAGTCGCTCGCTCGCGTTTTTCGGCCCGACATTGTTTCGATGTCATCTGGTAGCGATGCCGGGGTTTGCCGCAGGCGCAATGTATTCAGAAACCACAGCATTTCTGATGAAAGGAATTATTACGCGTTATGTCGTCCAACAATCACAACACAATCGATGACGAGTCGTACTGCACGCCACGTCACGTGGCCATCATTATGGATGGTAATGGTCGCTGGGCAAAAAATCAGGGCAAACTGCGTATTTCAGGCCACAAAGCCGGGGTAAAATCAGTACGCCGGGCCGTCAGCTTTGCGGTCAGCCATAAACTGGAAGCGCTCACGCTCTATGCGTTCAGCAGTGAAAACTGGAGCCGACCGGTACAGGAAGTGACGGCCTTAATGGAATTGTTTGTCTGGGCGCTCGACAGCGAAGTCAAAAGCCTGCACAAACACAACGTGCGTCTGCGCGTGATTGGCGATATCAGTCGTTTCAATAATCGTATTCAGGAACGCATTCGTCGCGCCGAGGAACTGACTCAGCAAAATAATGGACTCACCCTCAACATTGCTGCCAACTATGGCGGCCGTTGGGATATTATCCAGGGTGCCAGAAAACTGGCTGAACAGGTTCAGGAAGGTTTATTACGTCCTGACCAGATAACCGAAGAAAGTCTGGCTCCCTATCTGTGTATGCAGGAGCTGGCGCCGGTGGATTTAGTGATAAGGACCGGGGGAGAGCATCGGATTAGCAACTTCCTGCTGTGGCAGATCGCCTATGCTGAGTTTTGGTTTACCGATGTTCTTTGGCCTGATTTTGATGAACACGTTTTTGAAGGTGCACTGAATGCATTCTCTTCGCGGGAGCGACGCTTTGGCGGCGCGGCACCAGGCGGCGCCTGAGCAATCTGGGGGTAACCTTTGCTGAAGTCTCGTCTGATCACCGCGCTTATTTTGATTCCGCTAGTGATCGCTGCTCTGTTTTGGTTGCCGCTGTCCGGATTTGCGATTACCACCATCATCATCTGTATGCTTGCCGCCTGGGAATGGGGGCAGCTGGCGGGTATGAAGACACGTCAGCAGCGTATCTGGCTCGCCGTGCTATGCGGCCTATTGCTCTCAGTGATGCTGTTCACTCTGCAACCCTATCAACGCAATCTGCACCAGTTCCAGATGGAAGGCTCACTTTGGGCCGCGCTGGGATGGTGGATTGTCGCCCTGTTTCTCGTGCTGTTTTATCCTGCCTCTGCGGCGTTGTGGCGCACTTCGCGCCCACTCCGCGTGCTATTCGGCATCCTGACCGTGATTCCCTTCTTCTGGGGCATGATGGCGCTGCGCCAGTATCATTACGATACCGATCACTTTGCGGGAGCATGGTGGCTGCTGTTTGTGATGCTGCTGGTCTGGGGCGCAGATTCTGGCGCTTACATGTTTGGCCGTTTGTTTGGTAAACATAAGCTGGCGCCAAAAGTGTCACCGGGTAAAACCTGGGAAGGCTTCTTTGGCGGCCTGCTGTCATCCGCGATTATCGCCTGGCTGTTTGCGCTGCTGGCTCCGCTTTCCGTGGCGCCGGGTACGCTGATTATCTGTGCCGTTATTGCTACGCTGGCTTCGGTACTGGGTGATTTGACCGAGAGCATGTTCAAACGTGAAGCGGGCATCAAAGACAGCGGTAACTTGATTCCGGGTCACGGTGGTATCCTCGATCGTATCGACAGCCTGACCGCTGCGGTGCCGGTTTTTGCCTGCCTGCTGCTGCTGGTGTTCCGCACCCTCTGAGGATTAGCGACAATGTTGAGCATACTCTGGAGTTTTGTCGCCTTTATCGTGGCACTTGGCGTACTCATCACCGTGCACGAATTCGGCCACTTTTGGGTCGCCCGCCGCTGCGGTGTCAAAGTCGAACGTTTCTCGATTGGCTTTGGCAAAGCGTTGTGGCGTCGTAGCGACCGTCAGGGCACTGAATACGTCATTGCCCTGATCCCGCTCGGCGGCTACGTCAAAATGCTCGACGAACGCGTAGAGAGCGTTCCCGCTGAACTCCGTCATCAGGCCTTCAACAATAAAACTGTGCTGCAGCGTGCTTCAATCATTGCGGCCGGTCCCATTGCTAACTTCATCTTTGCCGTCTTCGCTTATTGGGTCGTCTTTATCCATGGCGTACCCGGTGTGCGTCCGGTTGTTGGCGAAATTCTGAACGGTTCCGTCGCGGCTGAAGCGCAAATTACCTCCGGCATGGAACTTAAAGCGGTAGATGGTATCGAAACGCCTGATTGGGATGCAGTGCGCATGGCGCTGATCGGAAAAATCGGCGACAGCAGTACCACGCTTACCGTCTCGCAATTCGGTGAAGATGCCACGCAGCAGAAGCAGGTCGATTTGCGCGAATGGCAGTTCGAACCGGATAAACAGGACCCGGTTGTGGCATTAGGGATTCGTCCTCGTGGGCCACAAATCGAAACGACCTTAGCTGAAGTGCAGGCAAATTCGCCGGCCAGCGCTGCCGGTTTGCAAGCAGGCGACAGGATCGTTAAAGTCGATGGTCAGCCGTTAACACAATGGCAGGCTTTTGCGGCGCAGGTACGCGATAATCCGCGCAAAAACATGGCGCTGGATGTGGAACGTAACGGCGAACTCGTGGCGTTGACGTTAACGCCAGAAGCGAAACCGGGCAATGAAGCGGAAGGCTTTGCGGGAGTGATTCCGCGCGTCATTCCGCTGCCGGACGAGTATAAAACGGTTAGGCAGTATGGGCCCTTTGCCGCTATCGGTGAAGCCAGTGTCAAAACCTGGCAACTGATGAAGTTAACGGTCTCAATGCTGGGCAAGTTGATTACCGGGGATGTGAAGCTGAATAATCTGAGCGGGCCAATTTCGATTGCGCAAGGTGCAGGGTTATCAGCGGAATACGGGGTGATTTACTATCTGATGTTCCTGGCGCTGATCAGCGTCAATCTGGGGATCATCAACCTGTTCCCTCTGCCGGTATTAGATGGTGGACATCTGCTCTTTCTGGCGATCGAAAAGATCAAAGGTGGACCGGTGTCCGAGCGAGTTCAGGACTTCAGTTATCGCATTGGCTCAATTCTGCTGGTGTTATTAATGGGGCTTGCACTTTTCAATGATTTCTCACGTCTGTAATAGCTGGACTGCGGACAGGCGCGGGATGTGTTAGGAAAACGCATAACAACGATGGCGATGAAAAAGTTGCTCATAGCGTCGCTGCTGTTTAGCAGCGCCACCGTTTACGGTGCAGACGATTTCGTAGTGAAGGACATTCATTTCGAAGGTCTCCAGCGAGTCGCCGTCGGCGCGGCTCTGCTCAGCATGCCCGTACGTGTCGGTGATACCATTTCTGACGATGACGTCAGAAACACCATTCGCTCTCTGTTCGCCACCGGCAACTTTGAAGATGTTCAGGTTCTGCGTGATGGAACAACCCTGATTGTTCAGGTGAAAGAGCGTCCGACCATTGCCAGCATCACTTTCTCCGGCAACAAAGCGGTGAAAGAAGATCAGCTGAAGCAGAACCTTGAAGCTTCTGGTGTGCGCGTCGGTGAAGCACTCGACCGCACCACGCTTTCTTCGATTGAGAAGGGCCTGGAAGACTTCTACTACAGCGTCGGTAAATACACCGCCAGCGTGAAAGCGATTGCGACACCGCTGCCCCGTAACCGTGTGGATCTGAAATTCGTCTTCCAGGAAGGCGTGTCTGCTCAGATTCAGCAGATCAACATCGTTGGTAACAAAGCCTTTAGCTCTGACGAATTGATCTCGCGCTTCTCACTGCGTGATGAAGTGCCGTGGTGGAACGTGGTAGGCGATCGTAAATACCAGAAACAAAAGCTGGCCGGGGATCTTGAGACTCTGCGTAGCTTCTATCTGGATCGCGGTTATGCGCGCTTCAACATCGATTCCACTCAGGTGAGCCTGACGCCAGATAAAAAAGGCATCTACATCACCGTGAACATCAACGAAGGCGATCAGTATAAGATTGCCGGCGTTATCGTGAACGGCAGCATGGCGGGCCACTCTGCGGAAATCGAAAAGATGACGCGTATTCCATCGGGTGAGCTGTACAACGGCACCAAAGTCACCCAGATGGAAGACGACATCAAAAAACTGCTGGGTCGTTATGGCTATGCCTATCCGCGTGTGGTGACACAGCCGGAAATTAACGATGCAGACAAAACCGTTAAACTGCATATCAATGTGGATGCCGGTAACCGTTATTACGTGCGTAAAGTGCGCTTCGAAGGTAACGATACGTCGAAAGATTCCGTACTGCGCCGTGAGATGCGTCAGATGGAAGGCGCATGGTTGGGCAGCGACCTGGTTGATCAGGGTAAAGAACGCCTGAACCGCACCGGTTACTTTGAAACGGTTGATGTAGACACGCAGCGCGTGCCAGGTTCTCCGGACCAGGTCGATGTGGTTTACAAAGTGAAAGAGCGTAACACCGGTACCTTTAACTTTGGTGTGGGTTACGGCACCGAAAGTGGCGTCAGCTTCCAGGTGGGTGTAACCCAGGATAACTGGCTCGGTACAGGTAATACCGTTGGCATCAGCGGGACTAAAAACGATTATCAGACCTATGCTGAATTCTCACTGACCGATCCGTACTTCACGGTCGACGGTGTCAGCCTGGGTGGTCGTTTGTTCTACAACGACTTTAAAGCGAATGATGCTGACCTGTCCGATTACACCAACAGAAGTTATGGTGTTGATGGCACGTTAGGCTTCCCAGTAAACGAGAACAACACGCTGCGTGTCGGCCTGGGTTACGTACATAACGACCTGTCCAACATGCAACCACAGATTGCGATGTGGCGTTATCTTGACTCGGTTGGCCGTCATCAGGAGTTGAATGATAAAGGTGATTTCTCTGCAGATGACTTCACCTTCAACTACGGTTGGACATACAACACGCTGGACCGCGGTTTCTTCCCGACCAGGGGTAACCGTACCAACCTGAACGGCAAAGTGACCATTCCAGGTTCCGATAACGCCTTCTACAAAGCGACGTTGGATTCTCAGCAGTACGTGCCACTGAACCGTGATGGCACCTGGGTGGTGCTGGGACGTGGCCGTGTCGGATATGGTGACGGGCTCGGTGGAAAAGAGATGCCGTTCTATGAGAACTTCTACGGCGGTGGTTCAAGTACAGTTCGTGGCTTCCAGTCCAATACCATTGGTCCGAAAGCGGCGTATCTGAACGATCACTCCTCCACCTGTAACCTGACGGATGCCAATGGCGTCTGTAAGTCAGATGATGCGGTGGGTGGTAACGCGATGGCAATTGCCAGCCTTGAGCTGATCACGCCAACGCCGTTCCTGAGCGAGAAATACGCTAACTCAGTCCGTACATCGGTGTTCATGGACGCCGGTACTGTCTGGGATACCAAATGGCAGAACACCGCAGAAACACGTGCGGCGGGCATTCCGGACTACAGCGATCCGAATAACATTCGTGTCTCTGCCGGTGTTGCACTGCAATGGATGTCGCCATTAGGTCCGCTGGTATTCTCATATGCTCAGCCGATGAAGAAAGTCGAGGGAGACAAGTCAGAGCAGTTCCAGTTTAACATTGGTAAAACCTGGTAAGGCTCTGAACAAGGAAGTGAAAATACCGTCTTGCATCCGTGTCGCGCTCTGGCGTGACACGCTGCAAACACACACGTTGAGGTAAGGAGTTTATAGTGAAAAAGTTGTTCTGTGCTGCTGCTCTGGGTGTTGCATTAGCTGCTTCTGCGGGTGCCCAGGCGGCCGATAAAATCGCCGTCGTGAACCTGAGCCAGGTATTCCAGCAGTCTCCGCAGCGTGCCGCTGTTGCTAAACAGCTTGAGGGCGAGTTCTCAAGCCGTGCTTCTGACCTCCAGGCGCAGCAGCAGAAAATCCAGGGTGAAATCCAGGATCTGCAGCGCAATGCGTCAACCATGAAGGCCAGCGATCGCACCAAGAAAGAGAAGCAGATTGCTTCTGAGCGTGCTGCTTTTGAACAGAAAGCGCAGGCTTTCGACAAAGACAACCAGACTCGTCAGATGCAGGAGCGTAACAAGCTGCTGGCTAAAATCCAGACCGCTGTTCAGTCTGTAGCGAAAAGCGATGGTTACGATCTGGTGCTGGATTCTCAGGCCGTTCTGTACTCTTCTGCTGATGCTAAAGACATCACTGCTGACGTTGTAAAACAGGTTAAATAATCGATGTCATCAATTCGACTGGCTGATTTAGCCCAGCAGTTGGATGCAGAATTGCACGGAGATGGCGATATCGCCATCTCCGGCATTGCTTCTATGCAATCCGCCACCACTGGTCAAATCACTTTTCTTGCAAACAGCCGCTACCGCGAGCAGCTCGCTCATATCCAGGCTTCAGCCGTGGTGCTGACGGAAGCGGATCTGGAGTGGTGTAAAACCGCTGCCCTGGTGGTGAAAAATCCTTACCTAACGTACGCTCGCATGGCACAACTGCTGGACACAACGCCGCAGCCCGCGCAGAATATCGCGCCCAGTGCGGTGATCGATCCGACAGCGACGCTGGGTAAGAACGTTTCGGTGGGCGCGAATGCGGTGATCGAGTCTGGCGTTGAGCTGGGCGACGACGTTGTGATTGGCGCAGGATGTTTTGTGGGTAAGCAGACGCGTATCGGTCGCGGCTCACGTTTGTGGGCTAACGTTACGATTTACCATGAGATCGAGATTGGTCAGGATTGTCTGATTCAGTCGGGTACCGTGATCGGTGCCGATGGTTTCGGGTATGCTAACGACCGTGGCAATTGGGTGAAAATCCCTCAGCTGGGTACTGTCGTGATTGGGGATCGGGTAGAAATTGGTGCCTGTACCACTATCGATCGCGGTGCACTGGATAACACTCTGATCGGCAATGGTGTTATCATAGACAACCAGTGTCAGATTGCGCACAACGTTGTGATTGGAGATAACACGGCCGTTGCGGGTGGTGTGATCATGGCGGGTAGTCTGAAGATTGGACGTTATTGTATGATTGGCGGCGCCAGCGTCATTAACGGCCATATGGAAATCTGTGACAAAGTGACCGTAACGGGCATGGGCATGGTAATGCGCCCCATCACAGAGCCGGGGGTATACTCATCGGGTATCCCACTGCAACCCAACAAAACCTGGCGTAAAACGGCAGCGCTGGTGATGAATATCGATGAAATAAGCAAACGCTTAAAAGCCATCGAACGTAAGGTCGGCAAAGACGACTAAACGCATCGCTTGCTACCCGCTTTCATAATAAAGCAGCGTGCCTTTTCACAACTTCGGCTTAACCCGAAAGCGTAAGAAGGTCTCTCAGGAAAGCGTTACGCCACCGAACTGATTTGCGGCCTGCGGAGGATCATTTTGATCTGTGCAGGCCGTGTTATTATTGCCATCAGATTTTTTAGGACAGGAAGAGTATTTTGACAACTGAAACGCATACTCTGAAAATCGAAGAGATTTTAGAACTGCTGCCGCACCGCTATCCGTTCTTGCTGGTTGACCGCGTGCTGGAATTTGAAGAGCATAAATATCTGCGTGCGGTGAAGAACGTTTCTGTTAATGAACCGTTTTTCCAGGGACACTTCCCTGGTAAGCCGATTTTCCCAGGCGTTCTGATTCTGGAAGCAATGGCGCAGGCAACCGGTATTCTGGCGTTCAAAAGCGTTGGAAAACTGGAACCCGGCGAGCTGTATTACTTCGCCGGTATCGACGAAGCCCGCTTCAAACGTCCAGTGGTACCGGGCGATCAGATGATTATGGAAGTCACCTTCGAGAAAACTCGTCGTGGTCTGACGCGCTTCAAAGGCGTGGCAACGGTAGACGGCAAGATTGTCTGTGAAGCGACCATGATGTGTGCCCGTAGCCGGGAGGCATAATTAGTGATTGATTCAACCGCCAATATTCATCCCAGTTCCGTCATTGAAGAAGGTGCCGTCATCGGCGCCAATGTTCACATCGGCCCGTTCTGCTTTGTCGGCGCTAACGTGGAAATTGGTGAAGGTACGGTGCTCAAATCGCACGTGGTGGTGAATGGCCACACGCGTATCGGTAAAGATAATCAGATCTATCAGTTTGCTTCGATTGGTGAAGTGAACCAGGACCTGAAATATGCCGGTGAGCCGACCCGTGTTGAAATCGGCGATCGCAACCGCATCCGCGAGAGCGTCACCATTCACCGTGGCACTACGCAGGGTGGCAACCTCACCAAAATCGGCAGTGATAACCTGCTGATGGTTAATGCGCATATCGCGCATGACTGCGTGATCGGTAACCGTTGCATCTTTGCCAACAACGCCACGCTGGGCGGTCATGTCACCGTGGATGATTTCGCGATTATCGGCGGGATGACGGCAGTACACCAGTGGTGCACCATTGGTGCACACGTGATGGTTGGCGGTTGTTCAGGCGTAGCGCAGGATGTCCCACCTTACGTTATCGCGCAGGGCAACCACGCGACACCATTCGGTATCAACATCGAAGGCCTCAAACGCCGTGGCTTTAGCAAAGAAGCACTGCACGCGATTCGCAATGCGTACAAACTGCTGTATCGCAGTGGCAAAACGCTGGATGAAGTGAAACCAGAGATTGAAGAGCTGGCAAAACAACACAGCGAAGTGCAGCCTTTCTATGACTTCTTTGCCCGTTCGACGCGTGGATTGATTCGTTAATCCATGTCAGTGCGTCCCTTAACGATTGCCCTGGTCGCCGGAGAAACCTCCGGCGATATTCTTGGTGCTGGTCTTATCCGTGCGCTCAAAGCGCGTCATCCCGATGCCCGCTTTGTCGGTGTTGCCGGTCCGCTGATGCTGGCCGAAGGCTGTGAAGTCTGGTATGAGATGGAAGAGCTGGCGGTAATGGGCATTGTTGAAGTGCTCGGCCGCTTGCGCCGCTTGCTGAAAATTCGCAAGGATTTGACGCAGCGCTTCACCGAACTCAAGCCTGATGTCTTCGTCGGCATTGATGCGCCAGATTTCAATATCACATTGGAAGGCAGCCTGAAGCGCGCAGGCATTCGCACCATTCATTACGTCAGTCCTTCTGTATGGGCGTGGCGACAAAAACGCGTGTTCAAAATTGGCCGCAACACCAATCTGGTATTGGCGTTTCTGCCGTTTGAAAAAGCGTTTTACGATCGATTCAACGTACCTTGCCGCTTTATTGGCCACACCATGGCGGATGCCATGCCGCTGCAGCCAGATAAATCGGCAGCGCGACGTGAGTTAGGCATCGCGGAGGATGCGATCTGCCTGGGCTTGCTGCCGGGTAGCCGTGGTGCAGAAGTGGAAATGCTGAGCGCGGATTTCTTGCGTGCGGCGCAGTTGTTGCGTCAGCGTTATCCCGCGCTGGAAATTGTGGTGCCGCTGGTCAATGCCAAACGCCGCGAACAGTTTGAACAGATTAAAGCTGAAGTGGCACCCGAGCTGCCGATGCATTTGCTGGATGGCAAAGGCCGTCAGGCGATGATCGCCAGCGATGCGGCGATTCTCGCATCCGGCACTGCTGCGCTGGAGTGCATGCTGGCGAAATGTCCGATGGTGGTCGGTTACCGCATGAAACCCTTTACCTTCTGGCTGGCGAAGCGTTTGGTGAAAACACCGTACGTTTCATTGCCCAATCTGCTGGCGGGTCGGGAGTTGGTCAAAGAACTGTTGCAGGAAGAGTGCCAGCCAGAGGCACTGGCGGCTGCGCTGGAACCTCTGTTGCATGCCGGACCAGAGCGCGATGACCTGCTGAATACCTTCAACGAGTTGCATCAACAGATTCGCTGGAATGCTGATGAGCAAGCCGCGGACGCCGTACTGGAGATTGCCAATGGCTGATTTTATCTACCCAAACGCACAGCGCATTGCTGGCGTGGATGAAGTGGGGCGAGGTCCGCTGGTAGGTGCCGTTGTTACGGCAGCAGTCATCCTCGATCCCGCGAATCCGATTATAGGGCTGGCTGACTCAAAGAAGCTCTCAGAAAAGCGTCGGCTGGCGCTGTATGACGAGATCAAAGAGAAATCGCTGGCCTGGAGTCTGGGCCGTGCGGAGCCTGAAGAGATCGACCAGCTCAACATTCTGCACGCCACTATGCTGGCGATGCAGCGTGCGGTAGCGGGTCTGCCTGTTACGCCTGATTTTGTGTTGATCGATGGCAACCGTTGCCCTGCGTTAGCGATGCCATCGCAAGCGGTTGTGAAGGGCGATAGCCTGGTACAAGAGATCAGTGCAGCCTCGATCATTGCCAAAGTGACACGCGATCGTGAAATGGCCGAGCTGGATCTGTTGTTCCCGGAATATGGATTTGCCCAGCACAAAGGCTACCCAACTGCGTTGCATATGGAAAAATTGACCCAGTTTGGTGCCACGCCACATCATCGCCGCAGCTTTGCACCGGTGCGTAATGCCCTGATTGATGCTGATGTGCTGGCCGCGCGCCAGCCGACTACGCTTTAATAGCCTGACGCTGTTTTAATCGGAAACTGATATGGCTGAACCTCGTTTTATACATCTGCGCGTACACAGCGACTATTCGATGGTCGATGGCCTGGCGAAAACTAAGCCATTGGTCAAGAAAGCGGCTGCGCTTGGTATGCCGGCGATTGCGATTACCGATTACATCAATCTTTGCGGGTTGGTGCGTTTTTACGGCAGTGCGCACGATGCAGGCATCAAACCGATTATTGGTGCGGATTTCCACGTCGCCAGCGAATTGATGGGCGATGAGCTGACACAGCTCACGGTTCTTGCCGCCAACAACACTGGCTATCAGAACCTGACGTTGTTGATTTCGCGAGCGTATCAGCGTGGGTATGGTATTGCCGGGCCAATTATTGACCGTGACTGGCTGGTCGAACTGGGTGAAGGCATCATTCTGCTCTCCGGTGGACGCAAGGGCGATGTTGGCCGCAGTCTACTGCGCGGCAACAGTGCGCTGGTATCGCAGTGCCTCAGTTTCTATCAGGAACACTTCCCTAATCGTTATTACCTCGAACTGACGCGGACCGGACGCGCTGATGAAGAGGCTTATCTGCATGCCGCCGTTGAGTTAGCGATTGCCGAAGGTGTGCCGGTGGTGGCCACTAACGAAGTCTGTTTCCTCAACGAAGAAGATTTTGACGCCCATGAAATTCGCGTGGCGATTCATGATGGCTTCACGCTGGACGATCCAAAACGCCCACGTCATTACAGTCCTCAGCAATATATGCGCAGCGAAGAGGAGATGTGCGAGCTGTTCTCGGACATTCCGGAAGCGCTGGAAAACAGCGTAGAGATTGCTAAGCGTTGTAACGTCACGGTACGCCTGGGTGAGTACTTCCTGCCGCAGTTCCCCACCGGTGAAATGACGACCGAAGATTTCCTCGTTATGAAATCTCGTGAAGGGCTGGAAGAGCGTCTTGAATTCCTGTTCCCGGATGACAAGCTGCGTGCGGAAAAGCGGCCAGAATATGATGAACGTCTTGAGATTGAACTTAACGTTATCAACCAGATGGGCTTCCCCGGTTACTTCCTGATCGTGATGGAGTTTATCCAGTGGTCGAAGGATAACGGTATCCCGGTTGGACCCGGTCGTGGTTCAGGTGCGGGTTCATTAGTGGCGTATGCGCTGAAGATCACCGATCTCGATCCACTGGAATTTGACCTGCTGTTCGAACGCTTCCTTAACCCGGAACGTGTCTCAATGCCTGACTTCGACGTCGATTTCTGCATGGAGAAGCGCGATCAGGTGATCGATCATGTCGCCGAGATGTATGGGCGCGAAGCGGTCTCGCAGATCATCACCTTCGGTACCATGGCGGCGAAAGCGGTTATCCGCGACGTAGGGCGCGTGCTCGGTCATCCGTATGGCTTTGTGGATCGCATCTCCAAGTTGATCCCGCCAGATCCCGGGATGACGCTGGAAAAAGCCTTTGAAGCGGAACCGCAACTGCCCGAAATCTACGAGGCAGATGAAGAGGTCAAAGCGCTGATCGATATGGCGCGCAAGCTGGAAGGTGTCACGCGTAACGCCGGTAAACACGCCGGTGGGGTGGTTATCGCACCGACCAAAATCACTGATTTTGCGCCGCTTTACTGTGACGAAAATGGCCAATTCCCGGTAACCCAGTTTGATAAAAATGATGTGGAATATGCCGGTCTGGTGAAGTTTGACTTCCTCGGCTTGCGTACGCTGACCATCATCGACTGGGCGCTGAAGATGATTAACCCGCGCCGCGCCAAAGAAGGGTTGGAGCCGATTGATATCGCCGCCATCCCGCTGGATGACAAGAAAAGCTTCGATATGCTGCAACGCTCGGAAACCACCGCGGTTTTCCAGCTTGAATCACGCGGCATGAAAGATCTGATTAAGCGTCTGAAGCCGGACTGC
Organism: Pantoea sp. BL1; assembly: GCF_000963985.1. Classification (NCBI taxonomy): domain Bacteria; kingdom Pseudomonadati; phylum Pseudomonadota; class Gammaproteobacteria; order Enterobacterales; family Erwiniaceae; genus Pantoea; species Pantoea sp. BL1. The sequence goes on from NZ_JZRH01000016.1 coordinate 114,929, forward strand.
TTTGAAGATATGATCGCACTGGTGGCACTGTTCCGTCCGGGACCGCTGCAATCGGGCATGGTTGATAACTTCATTGACCGTAAGCACGGCCGTGAAGAAATTTCGTACCCGGATATTCAGTGGCAGCACGAAACCCTGAAGCCGGTACTGGAACCGACCTACGGCATCATCCTGTATCAGGAACAGGTGATGCAGATCGCTCAGGTGCTGTCGGGTTATACCCTGGGTGGTGCGGATATGCTGCGCCGTGCAATGGGTAAAAAGAAACCCGAAGAGATGGCTAAGCAACGTTCGGTGTTCCAGGACGGTGCAGAAAGCATGGGCGTGGACGGTGAACTCTCGATGAAGATCTTCGATCTGGTAGAGAAGTTTGCCGGTTATGGATTTAACAAGTCGCACTCGGCAGCCTATGCTTTGGTTTCTTATCAGACGCTGTGGCTGAAAGCGCACTACCCAGCAGAATTTATGGCCGCGGTAATGACCGCCGATATGGACAACACCGAGAAGGTTGTTGGCCTGGTGGATGAGTGCTGGCGCATGGGCTTGAAAGTGCTGCCGCCCGATATCAACTCCGGTCTGTATCCGTTCCATGTGAATGATGAAGGCGAAATCGTCTACGGAATCGGCGCCATTAAAGGCGTGGGTGAAGGGCCGATTGAAGCGATCATCGAAGCGCGTAATGAAGGCGGCTACTTCAAAGAGCTGTTTGATCTCTGCGCTCGCACCGATACCAAAAAGATTAACCGCCGTGTGATGGAAAAGCTGATCATGTCGGGGGCTTTTGATCGCCTCGGTCCGCATCGCGCAGCCTTGATGAGCGCGCTCAGCGATGCTTTAAAAGCTGCGGATCAGCACGCAAAAGCAGAAGCCACCGGACAAGCCGACATGTTTGGCGTGCTGGCCGAAGAGCCTGAGCAGGTGGAGAAGTCATACACCAACATCACGCCATGGCCGGAACAGATTCAACTGGACGGTGAGCGTGAGACGCTGGGTTTGTATCTCACCGGCCACCCAATTAATCAGTATCTTAAAGAAATTGATCGCTACGTTGGCGGCATGCGCCTGAAGGACATGCATCCGACGGATCGTGGTAAAGTAACCATCGCGGCGGGGCTGGTGATTGCCGCCCGCGTGATGGTCACGAAACGCGGCAACCGAATTGGTATTTGTACTCTCGACGATCGCTCTGGTCGTCTGGAAGTGATGTTATTTACCGATGCGTTAGATAAATACCAGCAGTTGCTGGAGAAAGACCGTATCCTGATCGTCAGTGGACAGGTCAGCTTTGATGACTTTAGCGGTGGCCTTAAAATGACCGCTCGAGAAGTGATGGACATCGACGAAGCGCGGGAAAAATACGCGCGCGGACTTGCTATCTCGCTGACGGACAGGCAAATTGATGACCAGCTTTTAAACCGTCTCCGCCAGTCTCTGGAGCCTCATCGCTCCGGGACCATTCCGGTGCATCTCTATTATCAGAGAGCAGATGCGCGGGCGAAGCTGCGCTTTGGTGCAGCGTGGCGTATTTCGCCCAGCGATCGTTTACTCAACGATTTGCGGTCGTTAGTAGGATCGGAGCAGGTGGAACTGGAGTTTGACTAAAACAGGAACATTATGAGTCTTAATTACCTGGATTTTGAACAGCCAATCGCAGAACTGGAAGCGAAAATCGACTCGCTGAAGTCAATTGGCCGTTCGGATGAGAAACACGATATTAATCTGGATGAAGAAGTGCAGCGTTTGCGCGAAAAAAGCGTTGAGCTGACCCGTAAAATCTTCTCCGATTTAGGTGCATGGCAGGTTGCGCAGCTCGCGCGTCATCCGCTGCGCCCTTATACGCTGGACTATGTCCGCAACGCGTTTGATGATTTCGATGAGTTGGCTGGCGACCGCGCTTATGCCGATGACAAAGCGATTGTCGGCGGGATTGCCCGTCTTGATGGTCGTCCGGTGATGGTCATTGGCCATCAGAAAGGCCGTGAAACCAAAGAGAAAATCCGTCGTAACTTCGGTATGCCAGCACCAGAAGGCTACCGTAAAGCGCTGAGACTGATGGAAATGGCTGAACGCTTTAAAATGCCACTGATCACCTTCATCGACACCCCGGGTGCATACCCTGGTGTGGGCGCCGAAGAGCGTGGACAATCAGAAGCCATTGCACGCAACCTGCGTGAGATGTCAGGTCTGAAAATTCCGGTCATCTGTACCGTGATTGGCGAAGGCGGTTCCGGTGGTGCGCTGGCGATTGGCGTGGGTGACAAAGTGAACATGCTGCAGTACAGCACCTACTCGGTGATTTCACCGGAAGGCTGTGCTTCTATTCTGTGGAAAAGCGCCGATAAAGCGCCTTTGGCTGCTGAAGCGATGGGCATCACCGCCGATCGTCTGAAAGAGCTGAAGCTGATCGACTCGATCATCCCTGAACCTCTGGGTGGCGCGCATCGTCAACCAGTGGATATGGCGGCAAGCTTGAAAAAGCAACTGCTGGCGGATCTGGCGGATCTCGACGTGCTGAGCACGGAAGAGCTGCTTAACCGTCGTTATCAGCGCCTGATGAGCTACGGCTACGCGTAAGCCTGCTTGCTCATAAAGAAAAGCGGACTCCGGTCCGCTTTTTTTATGTCCATTGATTACTGAGCGCGATCGTACGGACCGCTATGAGTCGGGCAGCAATGACAATCTAACCGGACAGAGAAGGCCAGCCCGAATAGCAAAGCGTCTGTTTATTGCTCAGTACTGGGTAGAATTAGACAGACGACGGTGAATTGGGCAGCGATGACAATCTTACCGGACAGAGAAGGCCAGGCCGAATAGCAAAGCGTCCGTTTATTGCTCAGTACTGGGTAGAATTAGACAGACGACAGTGAATTGGGCAGCGATGACAATCTTACCGGACAGAGAAGGCCAGGCCGAAGAGCAAAGCGTCCGGGCCATGGACGGCCCGGCCGATCTGCATGGATGCGTTGTTCCTTTGCGATCGGGCTGGCCTTTTCTGGCCTTAGCACCCAACTCTCAGCACCCCCCTAAACAACGGTCTCTCGCATCCCAGCCTTACATCTACTATCAACAACACCTCATTCCAGAACATTCACCTCTCACTTTTCGCTATCCTTATTCAGTGCCATAACACCACAGGAGGTGAGCATTGAATATTATCGCGATCATGGGACCGCACGGCGCGTTCTACAAAGATGAACCGATTCGTGAACTGGACGCAGCCCTCAAGCTGCAAGGGTTCCAGACCGTCTATCCCAACAATGCCAGTGACCTGCTGAAACTGATAGAACACAACCCGCGTATCTGCGGCGTGGTTTTTGACTGGGACGATTACAGTCTGGCGCTGTGCAGTGACATCAATCAACTCAACGAATATCTGCCGCTGTATGCCTTTATCAACACCCATTCGCAGATGGATGTCAGCATTAACGAAATGCGCATGGCGCTGCAATTCTTTGAGTACGCGCTCAATGCCGCTGACGACATCGCCTTGCACATCCGCCAGTACACCGACGAATACATCGATAAAATCATGCCGCCGCTGACTAAAGCGCTGTTCACCTATGTGAAAGAGGGCAAATACACCTTCTGTACGCCGGGCCACATGGGCGGCACCGCCTTCCAGAAAAGCCCGGTGGGCAGCCTGTTCTATGACTTCTACGGTGCAAACACGCTCAAGGCGGATGTCTCCATCTCCGTCACCGAACTGGGGTCTCTGCTCGATCACACTGGCCCGCACCTCGAAGCAGAAGAGTATGTAGCGCGTACTTTTGGTGCTGAACAAAGCTATATGGTGACCAATGGCACCTCAACCTCGAACAAAATTGTTGGGATGTACGCTGCACCCGCAGGCAGTACGGTGCTGATTGACCGTAACTGCCACAAATCACTCACCCATCTGTTGATGATGAGCGACATCATCCCGATCTGGCTCAAGCCGACACGCAACGCACTTGGTATTTTGGGCGGTATCCCGCAGCGGGAGTTCACGCGTGATAGCATTCAGCAGAAAGTTAATCAGACACCACGCGCCAGTTGGCCGGTGCATGCCGTCATCACCAACTCCACTTACGATGGCCTATTATATAACACCCAGTACATCAAAGAGACGCTGGATGTGCCGTCGATTCATTTCGATTCAGCTTGGGTGCCGTACACTAACTTCCACCCGATCTACAGCGGCAAAAGCGGTATGAGCGGGGAGCGTATTCCCGGCAAAGTGATTTATGAAACGCAGTCGACGCACAAACTGCTGGCGGCGTTTTCGCAGGCCTCGCTGATTCACATCAAAGGTGATTACGACCACGACACCTTCAATGAAGCCTACATGATGCACACCACCACATCGCCGAGTTACGCGATTGTCTCATCGATTGAAACGGCGGCGGCGATGCTGCGCGGTAATCCGGGCAAGCGATTGATCAATCGCTCAGTTGAGCGCGCTCTGCATTTCCGTCGTGAGATTCAGCGGCTGCGTGAAGAGTGCGATGGCTGGTTCTTCGACATCTGGCAGCCTGAACAGATCGATGAAGCTGAGTGCTGGCCGATCCAGCCAGGCGAAGAGGACTGGCATGGATTCACCCATGCCGATCGTGATCACATGTACCTCGATCCGATCAAAGTCACCATCCTGACGCCCGGAATGAGTGAATTGGGGAAAATGGCGGATGAAGGCATTCCTGCGGCGCTGGTGGCGAAGTTCCTCGATCAGCGCGGCGTGGTGGTAGAGAAGACCGGGCCGTACAATTTGCTGTTCCTGTTCAGCATCGGTATCGATAAAACCAAAGCCATGAGCGTGCTGCGTGGTCTGACTGAATTCAAACGCGCCTACGATCTTAATCTGCGGGTGAAAAACATGCTGCCGGATCTTTATGCCGAAGATCCCGATTTCTATCGCAATATGCGCATTCAGACGTTGGCGCAGGGCATTCATAATCTGATCCGACAACACGATCTGCCACGCCTGATGCTGAAGGCTTTCGACGTATTACCTGAATCAAAAATGACGCCGCATCAGGCCTTCCAGCGCCAGGTGCAGGGGCAAGTCGAAACCGTCGATATCCGTGAGTTAGTGGGCCGGGTCTCTGCCAACATGATTTTGCCTTATCCGCCGGGCGTGCCGTTGGTGATGCCAGGCGAGATGATCACGGAGGAGAGCCGTGCAGTGCTCGATTTTCTGCTGATGCTCTGCACTATTGGACGGCACTATCCTGGATTTGAAACCGATATCCATGGTGCAACGCTCACCGACGATGGGCGCTATCTGGTGCGCGTGCTACGTGAGGAAAACACCCATTAACTTCGGACAATTGCCTCTTTTCAGCGCGCTACCGAGCACGTAGGCTTAGCGGCTGATTCTTTAGGAGCCGCTATGCTGCAGATAAAACAGATCCACCACATTGCCATTATTGCCACCGATTATCAGCGCAGTAAGGCGTTTTACTGTGACGTGTTAGGTTTTGATTTGCTGGGTGAGTATTACCGCGCCGAGCGTGATTCGTGGAAGGGGGATCTGGGACTAAACGGGGTTTATACCATCGAACTGTTCTCGTTCCCCTCGCCGCCGCCACGCGTCAGTGGGCCGGAAGCCTGCGGTCTGCGTCATCTGGCGTTTTGTGTTGATGATGTTGAACAGTCGATTGTGGCGTTGGCTGCTAAAGGCGTGGTGTGCGAACCCATCCGCATTGATGCCCTGACCGGCAAAGCGTGCACTTTCTTTCCGGATCCAGACGGTTTGCCGCTGGAGCTGTATCAAGCGTAAACTAGCCACCGCTGCGGGCCGCAATCAGGCGGTTCGCGTTGACGGATTACGCTATGTCCTTTTCCCATCTTGCTTCGTTACTGACACCCGACGCCCGCTGTGTGCTGGCGTTCAGTGGCGGGTTGGATTCCACCGTATTGCTGCATCAGCTGGTGAGCTGGCAACGCCAGGTGCCCGAGTTGCAGGTGCGCGCGTTGCACGTCCATCATGGATTAAGCCCAAATGCGGAGCGCTGGGCGTCACATTGCCTGCATATCTGCCAGCAGTGGCTGATTCCCTGCGAAGTATTGCGTGTTCAGGTGGATGGTCGTGTAAAAGGCATTGAGGCGGCGGCCCGGGAAGCACGCTACCAGGCGTTATTTCATCAGCTGCAACCCGGTGAGCACTTACTTACGGCTCAGCACCTTGACGATCAGTGTGAAACGCTGTTGTTGGCGTTAAAACGGGGCAGTGGTCCAGCAGGATTGGCGGGGATGCCCATCCAGCGTCAGGTGGGGAAACATTCGCACCTGCGCCCGTTGCTGGATATCAGTCGTCAGCAACTCGAAGCCTATGCGACGGAACACGGCTTAGGCTGGATTGACGATGAGAGTAACGCCGACAGCCGCTATGACCGTAATTTTCTCCGTCAGGACATTCTGCCGTTGCTGCAGACGCGCTGGCCACATTTTAGCGCCGCCAGCGCCCGCAGTGCCGCGCTATGTGGTGAGCAGGAGCAATTGCTGGATGAACTACTGGCAGAACAGTTGGCCCAGCTCACTGATGAACAGGGCGCACTGCATTTTCCGCCATTGCTGGCGATGAGCGAAGCGCGACGGCATGCACTTTTGCGTCGCTGGATTGCACAGCAGGGCGGCGCGATGCCTTCACGTGATGCCTTAAAACGTATCACCGATGAAGTGATGTGTAGCCGTGAAGATGCCAATCCCAGCCTGAGTTTTACTGCCTTCACACTCCGCCGTTATCGCCAGCGGCTGTATTGGCTTAACGCGCATGCATCGCTGAGTCAGCACTCGCTAACCTGGCATGATCGTGAACAAGCGCTGCGGCTGCCCGAGAATTTAGGCGTATTACAGGCAAACCCGGCGATCGCCACCTTGCGTCAGCCCACCGAGGACGAATCGATCAACGTTCGTTTTCAGGCCAGCGGCTATTATCATCTGCTGGGCCGCGCCGGAGGGCGGGAGATAAAAAAACTGTGGCAGGAGTTAGGTGTTCCACCCTGGCAGCGTGAACGTATTCCTTTGATTTACTACAACCAGACGCTGATCTGCGCACCGGGACTATTTGTTACCCGAGAGGGTGCGGCCAGTGATGAGCAAGGCTGGCAAGCGATCTGGTTACAACAACAATAAGATGGAGAGCAATGATGAAACACTGGATGGCGGCAGCATTGCTGGCCGCTGCGTTGCCGGCTTTTGCCGACGGCGATGTGAATGCAGGCGCGCAAAAAGCAGCAACCTGCCTGGCGTGTCATGGCGCGGAAGGAAAAAGTGCTGTGCCGCTTTATCCCAATCTTGCCGGGCAACATGCGCCTTACCTGCTGCACTCCTTGCAGGCATATAAAAAAGGGGAGCGCAGCGGTGGTCAGGCCGAAGTGATGAAAGCGTTTGTGGCAGGATTGAGCGATCAGGATATGGAAGATTTATCGGCGTATTACAGTTCGCTGAAGCCGTAAGCGAGGAGGGCGGGATAGCATTCCCGCCCGGATGTGGTAGTTATTCGTCTTCGCTAACGATGACGGTGCCCAACTCGGGATGACTGAAGCTGGCGATATGGTCAAGACGCAGTTCGCGGGTTTCACCGGAGAGATCGACAGTCAGGTACTCCACGTTTTTACGTGAGACCATGTCAACGGCTTTCGCCTTAAGCTGATCGCCGTTTTTTAACTCCAAAGACAGCGTCCAGTGTTTGGTGCAGGCGAGCTCGAGGCTATCGTAGTCATCGCAGTTGATGGGTTTGTAGGCTTCATTCGTCAACATAGTCGCTCACCAATAAGTTAGCAGCAGCATAAGCTGCTTGTTCCCTGACAGAAGAGTTTAGCGCAGAATTAGCGGCAATATCGTTGAGTGCGTTTAGCGCGCAACCTATCGCGTCTGGCACATACCCCAGGTCGCCACTGCCGATTTCGGCATACTTCTGGCGAACTAACTCACAATACTTTTGCACATACACCCCCTCAGCAGAGCTTAAATACTCTGGTTGATAAGCGACTATATCACAGGATTTTCATGGAAATCAGCCAGGGGAAGCCGCGATCTGTGCAAAGAAAAGTGTAAAAGTGACACACAGCGCTGGCCTTAAGCAGGAAGGCGGCGCACAAAAGGTTAAGTTGATGAACAGGTTATTCCGCGACACAACATCGTTCTTAAAGGCAGGTGACAGATGATCGTGCTGTCGCGTTCAGTCTCACTTGCAGACAACGAGGTCGAGCTCAGTGCCATTCGTGCACAAGGTGCCGGCGGGCAGCATGTGAATAAAACGTCCACCGCTATCCATCTGCGTTTTGATATCCATGCCTCTTCGCTGCCACCGTTCTACAAGGAACGTCTATTGGCTGCGAGCCACCATTTGATCACGGCAGAAGGCGTGGTGATCATCAAATCTCAGGAGTATCGCAGCCAGGAAATGAATCGCGAGGCGGCCCTGCAGCGGCTGATCAATCTGATTCGTGAGTTAACCACGGTAGAAAAAGCTCGGCGGGCGACACGACCAACGCGTGCCTCTAAAGAGCGGAGGCTGGAGGGGAAATTACGGCGCAGTAATGTGAAAGCGATGCGGGGAAAAGTGCAATGAAAAACGCCTCCAGCTGGAGGCGTTTCAGTATTACTTGTTCAGCGCTTTTGCCAGGAACTCGACAATATCATGCTGTTTGATCATCTGCTTCTCGCTGGATGAACGTGCCTTGTACTCGATCTCTTCGTTATCGAGGTTACGGTCACCGATGACGATGGTGTGTGGCACGCCAATCAGTTCCATATCAGCAAACATCACGCCTGGACGCTCTTTGCGGTCATCCAGAATCACATCAATGCCTTTGGCACGGAGTTGGCTGTACAGCTCTTCTGCCAGCTCCTTCACGCGGAACGATTTCTGCATGTTCATTGGCAAAATCGCCACTTCGAACGGTGCCAGCGCAGCCGGCCAGATGATGCCGCGTTCGTCATGGTTCTGCTCAATGGCCGCGGCGACAACACGGGTGATACCAATGCCGTAGCAACCCATGGTCATAATCTGGTTACGACCCTCTTCACCCTGAACGGCAGCTTTCATTGCGTCAGAGTACTTGGTACCCAACTGGAAGATGTGGCCCACTTCGATACCACGTTTGATCTGCAGTGTGCCTTTACCATCCGGGCTTGGATCGCCTTCGACGACGTTACGGATATCTTCCACACGGGCTTCTGGCAAATCGCGCACCCAGTTGATACCGGCGAAGTGCTGACCATCAATGTTCGCGCCTGCGGAGAAATCGCTCATCTTCGCCACGGTGCGGTCGGCAATCACTGGCATGTTCAAACCCACCGGGCCGATTGAACCAAAGCCTGCGCCAACGGCGGCACGAATCGCTTCTTCACTGCCCATCTCCAGTGGAGAGGCAACGATATCCAGATGCTCGGCTTTAATTTCGTTCAGTTCGTGATCGCCGCGAACCAGCAAGGCAACCAGTGCATGGCCGCTCTCTTCAGTACCTTTCACAATCAGCGTCTTCACGGTTTTCTCAACCGGGATCTGATGTTGCTCGACCAGCTCAGCAATGGTTTTGGCGTTTGGCGTAGCAAACTGCGTCATCGCCTGAGTTGCCGCTGGACGTTCACCCGCTGGCGCCACGGCTTCCGCTTTTTCGATGTTGGCGGCGTAATCGGATTCGCTGGAGAAGATCACATCATCTTCACCGCTCTGCGCCAGCACCTGGAATTCGTGAGAGCCGCTGCCGCCAATCGAACCGGTATCCGCTTGCACCGCACGGAAATCCAGCCCCATACGGCTGAAGCTCTGGCTGTAAGCGCGATACATCGCATCATAGGTTTCCTGCAAGGATTCCTGTGAGATGTGGAAGGAGTAGGCATCTTTCATGATGAACTCACGTGAGCGCATCACACCAAAACGAGGGCGCACTTCGTCACGGAATTTGGTCTGGATTTGATACAGATTCAGCGGCAGCTGTTTGTACGAGCTCAGCTCGTTGCGGATCAAATCGGTGACCACTTCTTCGTGAGTTGGCCCCAACACGAACGGACGCTCGTGGCGATCTTTAATGCGCAGCAGTTCTGGGCCGTACTGCTCCCAACGGCCGCTCTCTTCCCATAAATCGGCAGGCTGAACCACCGGCATGGAGATCTCAATCGCACCCGCGTTGTTCATCTCTTCGCGTACGATGTTTTCAACTTTTCGCAGCACGCGAACACCGGTCGGCAGCCAGGTATAAAGACCAGAAGCCAGTTTACGGATCATACCGGCGCGCAGCATCAGCTGGTGGCTGATCACTTCCGCATCGGATGGCGTCTCTTTCAGAGTAGAGAGCAGATATTGAGTAGTACGCATTGATTACGATTCCAGTTGTACGGAAGGACACGGACAAAAATTTTTCTGGCGGCTAGTGTACCAGCGAGATCATTCACTCAAAAGCTTGTTTTAGCGTGGATCGAGAGCGATCACTTCTGTGCCGATATCATCGATACGCCAGCGCACGTTAAAGTCGAGTAGCCAGGCAGCATACTCACGATCTCCCGCTTCACCTTTACGGTAAGCTGGGCGGGGATCCTGCGCTAAAACGTCAGCGATAAAACGTGCCAGATGGGGATAGTTTTTCTGCTGCTGGATTTGGTGCTGCGCCAGAGCAGAGAAACGCACGGGCATGGTGGCATCGGGGGCGCTCTGCGCAAAGCCGGCACGGGCATCGGGCAGGGCTTCAGCAAACGGCAGATACGGTTTGATATCGACTACCGGTGTGCCATCGACTAAATCCAGACTGCCGAGTTGCAAAATCACCTGCTGCTTATCACATCGAATGCCTTTCAACTCGACCAGCGACATGCCAATGGGGTTAGGGCGAAAGGTGGATCGGGTGGCGAAAACCCCCATGCGCGCGTTGCCGCCTAAGCGAGGAGGGCGCACGGTTGGGCGCCAACCGCCTTCCATGGTCTGATGGAAAACAAACAGCACCCAAAGATGGCTGAAGGCTTCAAGCCCTCGCACCGCTTCTGGCTGATTATAAGGCGGCAAGAGATGCAACTCGCCTCCGCCATCCTGAACTAAGCCTGGCTGGCGCGGTACGGCAAATTTTTCTTTCCACGGCGAACGAATAACGCCGATTTGCGCAAAGGCAAAATCACTCATTGATTGGAAACTTTCAGTGCTGAGCCCTGGCAAATGGCCTGGCGATAGCAGCCTGGCGTGCTGGAGACGATTTCGCATTTATGCAGCAATATCGCGTTTGCTTTCATCCCGGCAGCTTTAATCTGCAGACGCTTACGTGCGGTATTGATATTCGGTGGCGAATCCTGGCTGCTGCTTTGGCAATCATCGGCAGAGACTTCGCCCAGATCGCGGAACGGATTACTGACCAGATCGGTGGCATCGGTATAAATTTTTACCGGTGCAGGACGTGGAGCTGGCTTACGTTCTGGTTGGCTGGATGATTGTTGCGGGCGGGCAGGAGCACTGCTTATTGGGTGATATTCACGGACACACCCGGTTAGCATCAATGCTAACAAGCAGAGCGGTAAAAAACGCATGGCAACATCCTCAGTAGTAAAAAGTGGCGTTATTGAAACAAGGACGGGATTAAATAACAAGTCAGCAAAAAGAAAGGGCGGCCGAAGCCGCCCTGGATGGCATCAAAGGCGAAAATTACCAGCCTTTTACTGCACCACCGTTGAAGATTTTGTTCGCGGCTTCAGAAACTTCATCAGACTGATATGCCTGAACAAATTTCTTCACGTTTTCCGCATCTTTATTATCTTCACGGCTGACGATCAGGTTTACGTAAGGAGAATCTTTATCTTCAACAAAGATGCCATCTTTTGCTGGCGTCAGACCAATCTGGCTGGCGTAAGTGGTGTTGATCACCGCCAGCGCAATCTGCTGATCGTCCAGTGAACGTGGAAGCTGTGGTGCTTCCAGCTCAACAATCTTCAGGTTTTTAGGGTTCTCAACGATATCCAGAGAGGTTGGCAGCAGGCCCACGCCATCTTTCAGTTTGATCAGGCCAACTTTCTGCAGCAGCAGCAGTGAACGACCGAGGTTGGTTGGATCGTTAGGAATCGCAACCTGTGCACCGTTTTGCAGTTCATCCAGTGATTTGATTTTCTTTGAATAGCCGGCAATCGGATAAACGAAGGTGTTACCCACTGGTACAAGCTTGTAGCCACGGTCTTTGATCTGCTGATCCAGATAAGGCTTATGCTGGAAGGCGTTAACATCGATATCGCCTTTGCTTAATGCTTCGTTCGGCAGCACGTAATCGTTAAAGGTCACCAGCTCAACGTCCAGACCGTATTTCTCTTTAGCGACCTTCACTGCGGTTTCAGCAACCTGCTGCTCAGCACCGACAATCACACCCACTTTAATGTGGTTTGGATCTTTAGCTTTCTGATCGCATCCTGCCAGCGCAATTGCGCCAATCAGAGCACCCACAGCGGCAATCTTTTTAAATGTGAAAGACATATCCCTTCCTTAATAGAGGACTATTGATGTTGTTTACTTATTTATGTGACACAGCACGGACAATGCGGTCGCCACAGAATTGAATGAGATACACCAGAACAACCAGCAAAATCAGCACGGTATTCATCACAGTGGCGTTATAGCCAATGTACCCATACTGATAGCCAATCTGACCCAAGCCACCTGCGCCGACCGCGCCGCCCATCGCGGAGTAGCCGACCAGCGTAATCAGAGTAATTGTAGCGGCATTCACCAGACCCGGCAGGGCTTCAGGTAGCAGCACTTTACGTACGATCTGCAGGGGAGTAGCGCCCATCGCGCGTGAGGCTTCAATCAAACCGGTTGGCAGCTCTAACAGCGCATTCTCAACCATACGCGCAATAAAGGGAGCGGCACCCACTGTCAATGGCACGATAGCGGCCTGCAAACCAATGGAGGTGCCGACAATCATGCGCGTGAAAGGAATCATCCACACCAGCAATATAATGAAGGGGATTGAACGGAAGATATTCACCACCGCTGAGAGCACGCGATAGAGTGTGCCATTGGCCAGAATTTGCCCTGGGCGAGTGACATACAGCAGCACGCCGACGGGCAGGCCGAGTACAAAACCAAAGAAACCAGAGACGAAGGTCATCATCAGCGTTTCCCAGACGCCACGCGTCAGTAACCACAGCATCGCTTCAGACATAACCCAGTACCTCTACTTTCACATGATTTTCTTTCAGCCAGGCAATCGCTGCCTGTGTATCTGTTTCACTGCCATCCATCTCGGCCAGCATAATGCCGAACTTAACACCGCCGGCATAATCCATCTGGGCACTGATGATGTTGTTATTCACATTGAAGCGACGAGCAGCTTCTGAAAGCAGCGGTGCATCTACCGATTTGCCGGTGAACTCCAGACGCAACAGCGGGACGCTTTCAGCTGTGGCTTGCGGTGTCATACGTTGCTGGTAATCGTCTGGGATATCCAGATGCAGCGTCGATTGAATGAATTGCTGGGCCAGTGGCGTTTTAGGATGTGAGAACACTTCACTGACGCTGTCTTTTTCAATCAGTTCGCCATTACTGATTACAGCAACCTGGTCGCAGATGCGTTTCACCACATCCATCTCATGAGTGATCAGCAGAATAGTGATCTCCAGACGGCGGTTGATGTCTTTTAATAATTCTAAGATGGAACGTGTGGTTGCTGGGTCGAGGGCGCTGGTGGCTTCATCACACAGCAAAACCTTTGGATTAGTGGCCAGCGCACGGGCAATTGCCACACGCTGTTTTTGTCCACCGGAAAGATTCGCGGGCCAGCTGTCGTGCTTGTCTGCCAGTCCAACTAATTCCAGCAGTTCAGTCACGCGGTTTTTGATCTGCTCGCGTGACAGGTTGCCCAATTCGAGCGGCAGCGCAACGTTACCGGCGACGGTCCGTGAGTTCATCAAATTGAAGTGCTGGAAGATCATGCCAATCTGACGGCGTGCCAGCGTCAGTTTTGAAGAGGAGAGGGCAGTCAAATCCTGCCCATCAACCATAACGCGCCCCGATGTTGGACGCTCAAGCAAATTGACGCAGCGGATCAGCGTACTTTTACCGGCACCGGAAGAACCGATGACGCCATAAATTTGTCCGGCAGGCACGTGCAGGCTGACGTTGGAAAGCGCCTGAATGGTGCGTGAACCTTGCTGGAACACTTTGGTAATGTTTTCGAGTTTAATCATTAGTTTAATAGTTATCGTGTTGCGTTGTCCGTGGTGTATCGGGTTTCACGCGATCGCGCTGCGTGAAATTTGGATGGATGTTAAGGCATCCAGACGGCTAAATCAATCGAAGTCATTCAATCTGCCATTCTCTCTATATATGCAATCATGCGATACTGTGCGGCATTATTTGCAGCAGGAGTTTCTACGTGTCGAACAAAGTCCCCGCTATTTTTCTAGATCGTGATGGCACCCTGAATGTCGATCATGGTTATGTTCACGAAATCGATAATTTTGAATTCATCGATGGCACCATTGAAGCGTTGCAGGCGCTAAAGAAGATGGGCTTCGCGCTGGTCCTGGTGACCAACCAGTCCGGTATTGCGCGTGGCATGTTTACCGAAGACCAGTTTATGCAGCTCACCGAATGGATGGATTGGTCTCTGGCGGATCGTGATGTCGATCTTGATGGCATCTATTTTTGTCCTCATCTGCCAGATGCAACAGTAGAAGAGTATCGCCAGGTATGTGATTGCCGTAAGCCGCAGCCGGGTATGCTGCTCTCTGCGCAGAAGCATCTGAATATCGATATGGCTGCTTCTTATATGGTCGGTGACAAAATAGAAGATATGCAGGCAGCCGCAGCAGCAGGTGTGGGCACGAAAGTGCTGGTGCGTACGGGTAAGCCAGTTTCCGCTGAAGGGGAAAATGCAGCAGATTGGGTGCTTAATAGCCTGTCAGAGCTGCCTGGACGCATTAAAAAGGGCTGATTTAGGCGGTTTTGTGCAATTTTCAAGCGAACGAATAAAAACTTGAAAATTGCCCTTGCGCTTCCTCAGAACCTGCCTATAATGCGCCACCACTGAGACGGCAAAGCGGTAACGCAGACGGCTCAGCAGGGAGTGAAGTGATTCACCCCGCCAGAGAAAAAAACGCTGAAAAAAGTGTTTGACT